>CAIUSQ010000184.1 GCA_903901905.1 uncultured Actinomycetes bacterium | reverse complement strand
ATTGGTAATTATTACGCCGGTATTTGCAAAGGCAAAGAGTGGAATTATTACAAAGGTACTCCATGGATGAATCTTCTCCTCTAGCCATTCGATGACTGAGAGTTCGCCATCTTCACCATCTTCCAACTTTGAATGCAACTTAATTTTGTTTGGCGTCATCAAGCCCAAAATAACACCAGCAAGAGTTGGGTGAACTCCACTCTTGTACATGCAGTACCAGAGAGCTACTCCTAAAAAGACATATACAAAAGTTGAGTTGGTGCCAAGTTTTTTAAAGGTATGCATGGTGAAGACTGCTATCGCCCCAGCGGCTATCCAAGAGAAATTAACTCCAGTTGAGTAGATCAAGGCGATTATCAAAATTGCGCCGATATCGTCAATGACTGCAAGTGCTAATAGAAATGATCGCAAAGATGCAACCGCATTAGATCCAACTAGTGCAAGCAGACCAACTGCCAAAGCGATGTCTGTTGCTACTGGTACTCCCCAGCCATTTGCATCCACTCTTCCGGCAATTGCAAGATAAATTCCAGCAGGTAGTGCCATTCCACCGATTGCTGCCACAAAGGGCATGATCGCCTTTTTAAAGGAGGAGAGGTGTCCTGAAGTTAACTCTCGCTTTATCTCAAGGCCTACTACAAAGAAGAAGATAGTCATCAAGACATAATTAATGCTTTTTAGAATTGTTAGGTTTAAGTAAATAGCACCAAGTGAAATCTCAAAATCAAAGGCTAAGGTGTCAAAGTAGATTTCAGACAAAGGTGAGTTAGCAATTAGCAGCCCCAGGAAGGAGGCAATCAGAATAAAAACACCGCTGGCAGATTCTCGGTGGAGAAAATCTCGTAGCGGTCTAATTACCCGATTCACATTCCCAAGATAGCACTTTTGCTTAGCGCAAAGAGGAAAGATCATTAAAGCACTCTGTTAAAATGAAAATATGAGCAATCAAATAGAGACCACATTCCTAGTTCAACTTGAAGACCGAGATCGCCAAACAGTATTTTGGAGAGCCATATTGGTCGCTCCGATGGTCTTCTTCATAGCTTCATTTGCAGTTGATACTTGGGATAGTGATTGGAACACCGTCACTTACGGCTTATTTGTATTGCCAGTCATGCTTGCTTTGGTTTTTAGAGGAAGCTATCCCTCCTATTTACTGGCCTTCAATAAATCTCTCTTTGAATTACTCAATCGAGTTTGGGCTTACATCACTTTGTTGAATGATCAATATCCTTCAATCGAAGCCAGCGATAGCGTGAAAATTACTTACCCTGAAATCAATGAAGGTAAAACGTTAAGCCGCGGATTGCCACTTATCAAATGGGCGATGGCCATACCTCTTTATATAGTCGGATGTTTTTATGCCATCTACGCCCTCTTGATGTTGGTACTCGCGTGGTTCAACATTATTTTTAATGGCAATTTGCCAGAAACTTGCGCTGATGTTTTAGTGCGCACTTCTCAGTATTGGAACCGGGTTTACGGCTATGCAGTGCTGCTTGTAACGGATGAGTACCCAACTTTCTCACTATAGAAAGTTACCTGGTACCTACTACTCGCTTAGCAGTTAAAGCAATGATCAAAGCTAAGACTGCCGGGATTAGCATCGCTATGCGTAAAGTCAAAAGGTCCGCTACAAAACCAAGTAAAGGTGGTCCAATTACAAAACCAAAGTAGGCAACTCCAGTTACCAAGGCAACGCTTTCGGCCGCTGAAATCTTTCCAGAAAATTCGCTATTTGCTAATTCGCCGCAAACGCTAACTACCAATGGAATAACGGTTGCAACTCCGGCCCCAAGCAAAATCCATCCGATGATTACGCCATAAACATTTCCTATGCTGAGTCCCAGAATTAAGCCTCCGCCGGCAATAGTGCCTGACCAAGTTAACAACCGAGCTATCCCGAATCTGTTCGCTAACCAATCCCCCGAAAGGCGAACAGTTACCATCATTACTGAAAACAAAATATATGGAAGCGTGGCTACAAAAGGTGAAGCGTTAAAAGTTTCTCGAGCGAGAACCCCGCCCCAATCACTTGCCGCTCCCTCACAGATGGCTCCGCCTAATCCAAATAATCCTAAAATAATTAACTTGCGTGGGCGCTTATTTGTTTTCTCATCACTAACCACCTCGTGCCGGTCTGCGCTTCCTGGCATAAACCAATCTTTAGTTGTGAAGGCGACAATTAAGATTATTAGTCCTACTACAAATGAATGATCTCGAGGTGAGATTTCGAAATTTGCAAAGACTCCTCCGATTGCACCTCCGCTTAATCCACCCAAGGACCACATTGCATGGAACTTGCTCATAACCCGCTTTTTTGCGTGATGTTCAAGAGCAGATGCTTGGGCATTCATCGAAAGATCGTGAACTGAGGAGACGAATCCAAATATAAATAAAGAAACCCAAAACCATTGCAAGCTAAACAGCAATCCCACGAGAGGCACTCCCAGGATTAAAGTGAAAGCCCCATATCTAGTAATTGGCCCGCTGCCATATTTTGCAGCCAACTTACTTGTGGGTCTAAGGGCCGTCAGTACTCCAACAGAGGCACAGAAAAGTGAAGTGCCGAGCAAACTATTTGAAATATTCAAAATATTTTTGTAATCGGGAATCCGAGAGATAAATGAACCAACCGTAAATCCATTCAGCAAGAATGCGATTAAAGTCGCAATGCGGGCTTTACGGAATCCATCAT
>CAIUSQ010000183.1 GCA_903901905.1 uncultured Actinomycetes bacterium | reverse complement strand
TGTTGGGCATTTTGGATTACTGCCCGAAACTTTTTTGCTCATCTTTCCTTTTACGCAATTAATTACTTTGAGTTTAGGAACTGTTTTCTTAATTGGGGCTGCTTGCTTGCTAGGTTCTGGAGTAGAACCCAAAGGTTTATCTTGTACTAATTTCACTTTGATTGTTGGAGCCGAAAATGTGAAGTTATTAGCAGATAGAAAAAGCCATTCGCGTTTTTTGTCTTCTCTTACACTCTCGGTCGCAACAGTTTGTGCATTTCCATCTGCACCGATAACAGAAATCGAGGCACGGAATGGAGCATCTGTAAAACCGTATAGGCAACGCGCGACAGAAGATCGAATTGCCAAGTCATAAGAGCCTCGAGTTAAAGTCACGCCATCCTCAGTGTGGTGGAGGCCAGCAACTTTATAATTCAATGTTCCATCTTTAAACTCAGGAGCAGCCGGTGAATATATAAGTGCATTTGTGGTGACAATTCCAAGAAGTTTAGTTTTGTCTTCGAAACAAGCATTGCTACTCGTTGCTCGATATCCATTTGCACTGGCACCTGCTGAAATTACCCATTGAGCCCGATATCCTGGTTTAGTTTTCAGAATTGGCTCAAATGCTTGAAAATCTTCAAAATTACCAACGGGGTCATATCCGCTCACTCGACTAAAATCTGAATTCATCATCTCGTTGTAGCCAAATTCCCCACTGCTGAGTCTGATGCGCTCATCTAGTTTTGGATTATTTTTTAACTCACTTTTCTTGATAAATCCATATGCTCCAGGTGCTGCTACCGGATTTGCTTCAATATAGATTTTGTTGAATTTGTCACCAAGTGGTGAAACTTCTACATCTACATCTTTCATTCGACCGTAAAGCCATCCGGTCATTTCATTTCCCATTCGTAGGGATAATCCAACACGGGTGTTATCCCCGAAATCAACATACTTTGCACAGGTGCCACTTTCGGTCCATGCGCAATCAGTTAAATTGTCATAATCATTTCCTGTTGGACGAGTTCCATAGGTAGCTCCCCCATCTGAATTTACAGTTGAGTAACTTTCGAGCGGATAATATTTTCCTGGAGTAACAGAAACTGGGAATACACTCACTCGCATTGAAGTGAGTGTGATTGGAGCGTTTCGTTTGCCCGCACTCCCGGCTTTCTCCCGATTTTGAAAATAAGTTACTCGAACATTTACTCCATATGTTTTCGATCCAGATTTATTCGCCACGTTCGGAGCGCTCCACAAACTTGGGCCACCACCCCTAGGTAAACCAGTGATTGAATCAGCTGGAGTAGTAAGCGATGTGATTTCTTTATTCAAAAGTGCCGGCTCAAGCGCATTGGAAGAGGTACCTATCGAAAGTGCTTCTACACACATTCGATCAGTTGCTGCGATACATGGAGGGAGAATTAATTGTGCGCTGATATGCGCACCTTTACTGCATTGTGGGTCATCCATAGATGAACATAGAAACATGGCCGGGACGCCATTTACACGATCGGCTACCGCTACATTGCTAGAAATAATTGAGACATTTTCGCCATATGTAGGTTGGCGCTCTTCAAAAGTCACACCGTAATAGCCTGGCGTCTGAGCTCCCCCTGGAAGTAAATCAAACACGGAAGCGGCTTGGCTTGGAAACAGACTAGCAAGAGTCATTGAGATAGATGCGAGAACAACTATTGAAATTTTTGCACCGCGCTTTATTCTCATAAGTCCAACTCTACTATCTCGGATCAATCGCCCAAGAGGTCTAGAACCTCTTATGCCGGGTGCTGAATTTAGGTGATCGGGAAATCCCACAAGTTGTACGCATCAAGGTGGCCCATTAAGTATCCAAGGAAAAACTCTGGAGTGCCCATGGCATGGCTCTAAATACGACGCTCTAACAGGTGCAGTAAGTAGTCCTCCGGCAGCAACGCCTCTGACTCCTATCAAGGTAGCAGCGCTAAATGGAGCTTTATATATACTCTAGTTATCTCTGCTTCTTAGAATGAGGTAATTAGATGAGCGCCACATCAACAGGTAAGAAAGTAGCTGTGGCTGGTTTAACTTTTGAAACC
>CAIUSQ010000182.1 GCA_903901905.1 uncultured Actinomycetes bacterium | reverse complement strand
TGTGATATCTGCGATCAATGCCGGGCTCATTTGTTATCTCCTTGAGTAGGCAGTGGATCGGTTGCGCCCACCAAAATCATTACTCGTTCAATAGTTGGGTTAACAACATTCAAAACTATTTGTGGGAAGAAGCCAAGCACCAAAATAATGGCAATTACTGGTGTAATCGCAAACTTCTCTCGAGTTGTAAGTTCGCCAACAGTGCTGCGCACTTCATCGCTCGGTTCGCCAGTCATAGTGCGCTGAATCATTAGAAGGATGTAGAGAGCAGCCAAAACAATGCCGATTGTGGCGATGATTGCCGGCACTGGATAGCGAGTAAATGTTCCAGTTAGAACTAGGAATTCACTGACAAAGCTAGACATACCTGGAAGTGCAAGTGATGAAAGCCCAGCTAGCAAGAATGTTCCGGCAAGCAATGGCGCAACTTTTGCAACGCCACCAAAATCTTCGATGTAGCGAGAGCCGCGACGGCTAATCATGAAGCCTGCAATCAAGAAGAGTGCGGCAGTTGAGAAACCGTGATTGATCATGTACAGCGAAGCACCGGATAAACCTTGCGAGGTATAGGCAAAAATACCAAGTGCAATAAATCCGAAGTGGCTCACCGATGTGTAAGCAATCAGGCGTTTGATGTCACTTTGGCCAATTGCTAGTAGTGCGCCATAAATGATTCCGACTAAACACATCACAATAATTACTGGACGGAAATAGTCAACAGCGAGTGGGAAAAGTGGAAGTAGGTAACGGATCATGCCGAAGGTGCCGATTTTGTCGAGCACACCAACTAGCAAGGTTGCACTACCTGGGGTTGCTTCGCCAGCAGCATCTGGCAACCAAGTGTGGAATGGGAACAATGGTGCCTTAATCGCAAATGCAATAAAGAAGCCTAGGAATAACCAGTTTTGGGTTGGGCCATCAATTTGCAAATCTTGCAAGGCAAACCAGTCGAATGTGCCAGCACCAAATTGTTCTTTGGATATCACCCAAAGTCCGATAAGGCTTACTAGCATCAATAAACCGCCCACAAGGCTGTAAAGCAAGAACTTAACTGCGGCATAAGAAGCACGAGCTCCACCAAAGCGACCAATCAAGATATACATCGGAATCAAGATTGCTTCGAAGAAAACGTAGAACAAAAATACGTCAGTTGCCGCAAAGACACCAACCATCATGGCTTCGGTTACGAGAGTTAGCACTACGTATTGGCGAACTGAACCTCGCTGACCTTCAGATTCTTTCCAGCCAGCTATCAAAACTACTGGCACCAAAATGGCTGCGAGCAGAATCAAGGTCAGTGAAATTCCATCAACGCCTAATGCGAATGAAGTTCCGAGCGCTGGAATCCAGGTATAGGTTTCAACAAACTGCATTACGTTGTTTGCGCTTTGGTCGTAATTAACAGCCATCAAGATTGCAAGCACAGCAGTTATCAAAGAGAAAAACACACCGATTTTTCGGACCTGATCTTCATTGCTGTTACGCAATAATCCAACAAACACTGCGCCAAAAGTTGGAATTGCAATTAGCAAAGATAGATATGGAAGTGAAAGATTCATTTAAGCCATCCCTACAATCGCTGCTATTGCTCCGATGACAACCACACCTAGCACCATTACTAATGCATAGGAACGAACAAAACCTGTCTGCGTGCGACGCAATTGTGCAGCCACAACACCAACCAAGCCGGCAGTTCCATTGACCACTCCATCAACGACTTTGTTGTCCACATACACAAGTGAGCGAGTTAGATACTGGCCAGGACGCATGAAGACTGCTTCGTTGAAGGTATCGCCATAAAGATCTGCTCGAGCAGCCTTAGTGAAGATTGAAACATCAGTAGGTGCAAGTAATGGAACTTCTCGCTTTGCGTATTGAACCCAACCCATCATCGCACCAATTGCAACAATAGTCAGAGTCACCGGAATCAGAACTGAAGAATCAGGTCCGCCATGTGGATGTTCGAATCCGACAACTGGTTCAAGCCAGGATTCGATGTTTGCAACAAAAAGCAACAACATACCGCCGAAGGCTGAACCGATTGAAAGAATCATCATCGGAATAGTCATCGACTTTGGTGACTCGTGCGGGTGCACATCATCTTGCCAACGTGCGGTTCCAAAAAATGTCATGGCCATCATTCGAGTCATGTAGAAAGCGGT
>CAIUSQ010000181.1 GCA_903901905.1 uncultured Actinomycetes bacterium | reverse complement strand
CCATCCTGCACAGCGTTCTAAACTACATTCGCATTTATTGTGGGGCTTATCAATTAGCTGATGTAATTGACGATTGTTTCTTATTTGCAAGAAAAATGATCTCAATAGAAAGTGCTATTCAAAATTAGCGTTCCTTAAGCGAGTCTGTCATTGTCTTCATAATAGGCTTGGTCAAATACCATAGCACTGTATTTTTTCCTGTTTTAAATTCAACGGTGGCAGACATTCCTGGTTGAATATCAGTAGGCTGGTTATTTTTTGATTTAAGGTCATGTCGGTTCACACGAACTTGTACTCTAAAGGGATCTGGTTCATTTTGTCTTGTCTCTTCTTTGATTGTGTCTGCGCTGATATATTTGATCTCACCACTTAGAGACCCGTATATGGTGTAGTCAAAGGTGTCAATTTTTACGCTCGCAGGCAAACCTACCTTTAAAAATCCGATATCTGCGGGATTGACGCGTGCTTCAATAATTAAATCGTCATCGATAGGCACTATCTGCATTAATTCTTCACTGGGCCTTAGCACGCCACCAATCGTAGTGACGCGTATGTCTTTCACAATACCCGACATAGGTGCTTTGATGATAGATCTATCTAATTGATCTTTGCGTTGCAAAAGAACTTGTTCTGCGACGCTTAATTCTTCCTGTGTCCTGCTAAGTTCTGACTGAGTGTCCTGCTGGTATTTGTTCTTTCTGTTGGTTATTTGTCCCTTTAACTCGAGAACTTGTCGTTGTATGCGTAGCAAATCCACTTGGCTGATATCACCTCGTGGTAGCAGCGGTTCATTCATATCGAGTTCTTTTTGGGCGAGGGTAAGCATATTACTGAGAGCAAATAATTCTTCTTGCAAAGCAAGTCGTCTTTTGTCAATCAAATTTTTCTGGTTGATCCGAAATTCTGGATATTTAAGTGATTCCAAACTAGGGTTGAAGGGCAAGCCAGACATTTCGGATTCGAGTCTGTGTAAATTGATTTGCAAGGCAACTACCTTTGCCTTAGCTTCCAAATATGCCGCTTCTAATTTTGTGCGGTCTAGCTGTGCCAGCACTTGCTGAGCTTGCACGTGATCTCCCTCTTTCACCATCATCACATCCAGCACGCCGCCATCTAAAGATTGAATAATTTGCGACTTAGAACTAACAATTACTTTGCCAGAAGCGCGTGTCACTTGGTCTAGGTCGGCTAAATATGCCCATGATAAAAATACGACTATCACCATGAGCGAAATAAGTAATGCGATACGAGGTACTCTAGTTTGCGTTTCGATCTCAGTGTCTTGTGAACTGGTAAAAGCTAACCAGTAAGGAAGGAGCTTTTTCGTTGCAGGAGCAGGTGCTGCTGTTGGAGGCGCCATAGGCGGCTCACCTTTAACTTGCGCGTCGGTGATATCGTTTTTAGAATTTTCTGGCGATGTTGAATTAGACATGCTACTCACCCAAACCAGTTTGATCAGCTGAAGCCGCGCCTCTTAATTTCATAATTACCTCATCGCGCGGACCATCGAGCACAATGACTCCTTGGTTCATAACCAAAACCCTGTCGACATAGCGTAACGTTCCAGCCTTGTGCGTAGCCATGATCACACTTGTCTCTTTGGCTAAGCCTTCAAACACGTGTTGCAAGACAAACGCCTCAATTTGGGTATCCATAGATGCAGTTGGTTCATCCAGTAACAGTACTTTCGGTCTAGCAATCAACATACGGGCCAAGCCTACCAACTGGCGCTGGCCACCAGACAGGCCTCGACCTCCTTCTTGAATTTGCATATCTAAGCCTTGAGGATGCCTCGTGATGGTGTTGGCTAATCCACACGCATGCGCCGCCTCCAAAATCACAGAGTCTGGTGGATTGGGTAGTCCTATAGTGAGGTTGTCACGCAAAGTTCCATTGAACAAGCGAACATCTTGCGGTAAATAGGCAATATATTCGCGCACGAAATCAGGCGCTAATAAAAACATATCTACTTCATCTAAAAATGTTTTTCCCTCTGCGGGCTTATAGAGGCCAGACAATAATTTAATCAAAGTTGACTTACCGGAACCGACAGCCCCCAGCACTGCAATGCGCTCGCCTGGTTGTATGTTCAATTGTTGAACCTGCAGCACCAGGCGCTTTGGCTCGTAACCGAACTTGATATTTTCAACACGCAACTTGCCTTGGCACTGATCAGGTATCACCAACCGCTGCGAGGGGAGACGGTCGTCGGGCAGTTTCATGATGCCATTCAGCGAGGCTAATGAAATCATTGCGCTTTGTAGTTGCGTGATGATGCTGGGCAGTTGCGCAATAGGTTGTAGTGCTCTGGAAGAAATGATGGAGCACGCAATCATTCCCCCCATCGTCAAGTGACCTTCTACTACTTGGTAGGCACCAAAAGCCACCATCGCAACATAGCAAGACTGATGAACGGTTTGCGTCAATTGGGACGCAAGAT
>CAIUSQ010000180.1 GCA_903901905.1 uncultured Actinomycetes bacterium | reverse complement strand
GTTTGATACTGGTGGAGATGCCTCCAAAAGAATCCAGCGTGGAAATCTAGCCTTTTCAAGGCTTTCAAATTCAAGGCTTTTGAGAACTAGGAGATCAGAGCCTTCGGCATCAATTGAGAGAAGATCTAATCGATTCTCCGGCTCAAACTCGTCAAGAATCGATCTTAGCTTTCTACCTTCCACCTTGACGACACGAGCTATTTTATTTTCTTCGCCGACGAATTTATCTCTCCACTCGGAGTCTAATGTTGATATAGCTGTCTCCTCAAAAATAGTGAAGGTGTATTCGGGCTTTAGTCCTACGGCCACACAAATATTCTTATCTCTCTTTCGAATTAAATTAAAAATTTCGACCAACTCGTTATTGGCGTCGACATTCACCCCAGTCCAACCTTGTTGATAAAGGTGCCTTGTTACAGAGAATCTTGAGGGGTGATGTGCACCGATATCAATGTATCTTCCAGATTGCTTGCCGTTAAATGCATGAATTAGCGCCAAATCTTCGCCACCTTGACTCCAACTCACGGAAATTGCATGATCAAATGATGTTGTTTCTGCGACTTCAGTAAACGGTCCCCATGAAGATTTTTTAAACAGCAAAATTAGGGCCTTTACTAACCTAAATACCTTGACCAAGTGATTACTCACATTCAGTAATATACCTTGTCTTAAAGAGTGGCGCGGAAAACAATTAGAATCTTTTAGATTCTCAATATAAAGATTTCTATAAAATCTGATGTGCAAAATCTTAGCGAGCTAAAGGCCCATTAGTTTAGCCTGTTGGTCAAAGTTAGGAATCTGCACACGAACCTCATCGAAGGTACCAACTGCAGCCAACCTGCCATCCTCAAGATAGTAAATTCGATCTGCGCTCTTGATTGTCGACAGTCTATGAGCAATTACAACAAGGGTAACTTCGCCTCGAAGACCTTGTATTGAGTTGGAAATATCTGCTTCCGTTTGGCCATCTAGAGCGCTGGTTGCTTCGTCCAAGACTAAGAGTTTGGGCTTTGTATAAAGAGCTCGCGCTATGCCTAGCCTTTGTCGCTGTCCGCCACTCAGGCTAGTGCCACGTTCCCCAACATTGGAACCGATTCCAGAGGGCAGGTTACTTATGTGAGTATCTAAATGGGCGAGACGAAGCGCAACTTCAACATTTTCTAATTTGGCAGAATTCGAATCGAATCCCATAACCACATTTCCCAAGACGGACCCGTTTGTGATGAAAACATCTTGGGGCACATACGAGATTGCACCGGGCCATTCGGAGATTGCAATCAAGGGATCCGTGTTTGAAACACAAACCGTGCCCGAGGTTGGCGTTAGAATCCCAAGAATAATATCCACTAGCGTGGTTTTCCCTGCACCTGAAGAACCGACAATCGCAATAGTTTCACCCTCGGATACTTCTAGCGATATATTCTGAAGTGCTGGATCGCTGGAACCTGGGTATTTAAAACTTACATTCTTGATTGTAATCTTTGGTTCAAAACCAAAATGAATATCGTCTAAGTCAGTACTTTCATTATCAATTGGGCTCACATCGCGAAGAGAATCAATTAGGTCAAGTGTTGGCCGTAATGACCCGGAGGCGCTTTTAAAGGTCAGTGCCGCTTGTTGGATTCGAAGGACCGCTGGCGCGATTCGTGTTCCAGCCGCTAAAAATACAGACAAGGTACCGACGGCACGAGTTGCATCCTGTGACTGGAATTGCACTGCAGAAATAAGCAATGCTCCTAAAACAATGGCCAACTCAACAACATATTTACTCACATTTGGGAGAAAACTAAGTTGAGCTTGCGTGCCAGC
>CAIUSQ010000179.1 GCA_903901905.1 uncultured Actinomycetes bacterium | reverse complement strand
CTTCATGCCCGGTGAATTTGCCTTGAGGGTTGGCTTGTGCTTTGCGCAGCAGATGCCGCACTGCCGGTCTGCTTTGCATTTAGACTTAATGAGCGGCGCTCAAGAAGTTGCCCCTCATTACATCTATTATCCGGTCGCAGGTTTAAAGCTGACAGGAAGTGGACCAAAAAACATATGTATAATTTATCCCAAAAAAGAGCGTGTTGCCTTTATTGCTTGGGCGATGATTGGGATTGAGGCTGCGTTGGCTGATGTCCCGAATAGGTTGGAGCAAATAAAGAATGAAGGGCTTTCTCAGTTAGAGGTTGGTTGCGTCGTAAGAATCCATCCTGAAGGAAAATGCTATATATTTAATGGAATTCGAGAGGTTGACGGGAAGGAATATGTCATGATTTCGCCTAACAAAGAGCTAGGTCATCTCTATGGCGGCAATCAATATCTTGAGGTTGCAGAGTTATCACCTGCTAGAATGGAACGGGTTAGGACTGCGATTAGTCCGGCAAAGTACGGCAAGTTGAAGCATATTAGATCAAAGTCTCCACGTGAAGGCCTTGATCTAATTCTTCCCAGCGACACGTTGACGTTAAATAATCGCAAGATGTTGCTGCCGAGATGCCTCCTTGTTGCGAGCCGTATAAAGGTGACGGATTTTTTATCACAATATTCTTTCAGGCTGCCATTCATGTCAGATCCGATTGACCTGAGAGATTCGATAGGCTGCGCTGATACTTTAAGCTGTGGAGAGTATGGCGCATCCTGTGTCCATACTAATAGCCTTCAGGACGCTGTAGATTACTTAAAGCGTGTCGGTGATCCTGGTTTGCCTGTAATAATCGACGGAATAGAACATCTTACGCCTGCGCTTAAGGATGTTCTCTACCCGGAGGAGGGGCTGAAGCGACCATTGGTTGTAATTTCAGATAACTCAGAGCGATCCGCTATGAGTGATTTGCAGCATAATTTGAAATTTTGGCGCGTGCATGATGTCGAGATAAACAATCTATGAGTTTTTTTAAAAACATTAAGACGGCTAGTATGCAGTATTGGGCTCCGGATCATGTCAAGGTGCTGGCAGATGATCCAGATGTGTCGAAACTGTTTGAAGATATTGTAGCTGTTAAGTCTCACGTAAATTTTGAGAACGATTCAGCCCCTGCCTTGTCATGTAGGTACTTGTGGTCTGCGCTTAGAGATGCATGTCAGTGTATTGGCCATGATTCGAGCGATCTTCGTGCGGCGGTTTCTTCGCAGGCTGGTAAGATTCGTGCTACGATTGAGTCATTTTCATCAGAATATGGTCAAAGAATTGACGATTTTAACTCCCTGTGTGACGGCCTCACGAACTTGTCTAAGTCAAATAGCTTTGGTTTGGGGAAACGTAACTTGCTGCGCACGACTCTTTCAAAGTATCGTGATCACTCAGGAGAAGTCGTTGTTGTCGCCAGGTCAGCGGCCGCAGTTCCTCCTCTCAAGAAGTTTATCAAAGACGAGCAATTTGAGGCCATTATTGTTGGCGTTGATGCGACTCTTGAACCAAGCGAAGACAGAATCATTGTACTGACGTCATGGCCGGGGAACAGGGCAATGACTCGACTGCTAAATAAAAGCGGTGCAATGAAATACATCATTATAGGTTATGCTCATGAGCTTAAATGGGCAGATGGTTTTTTTTCCACACTGTACGACCTTGATGGTGTTGAGTTACTGAGCTCGCAAGAGAAGGCGGCGGCAGTTGGAGTAGAGGAAGAACTATGGCCGATTCCGTCTAGACCAAGAATTGAGGATGATAGTAAGGATATTTCTAAAATGGCTGCCCTGTTTTCTCGCGTCAGGAAGGGGAGCGATTATGTCAACCATGGCGGTCATGAAGAGTTGGTACCGGCATATTACTGCGATTTCTCGGGCGATGCTTTCGCTTATCTGACAAAAGGCTATAGCGCCGTCGTCGTTTCCTTCTCAGGCGTGGCTGTGAAGATATCCGAGGTGAAGAGCATTAATAACTTATGTGACGGCGACGTTATTTTGATGCGAGGTCACAGTGAACGAAGCGTCCTAGAGTCTTTCGTCGAATCGATAAGACCGGATGCCAGCCAGTTACGTAAACAGGCTAGGTTTTGGCATGATGCAATTAAACTTAACTTTGATTCGGCCATAAATTTACATCGTCATCTCAAGGCTGGAGGGATGAAAATCAGCTATCAGACCGCACTTAACTGGTTTAACGGCGATTTGGCTATAGCTCCAGATGAGGATAATTTGCGCCAGCTTTCGTCCCTTATGAGCAACCAGCTAGGTGCTGCTATTGAAGACATCGTTGACGCTAAGCGTGAACTCGAGAGGCTGCATATCGAGGCAGGTGGCTTGATATCATCACAGCTTTATAAGGCACTATCTGACAACGGTGACCTATTAGCCGGTTCGGATACCCTTGTAGACATACCTAAGCTTGGACAAGTGCACGTTGTTGCGATAGAGTCGCTCGAGTCCCAACCTGAGTACTACCCACGATCTAAAACAAATAAAATCCTGACATAAAATGGCAGAAATAATTCCTAATGGGGTTGACCCCAATAATCCCAGCAAAGCTGAGATAGCTTGCTTCAAGATGTTTCAACGTAGCGCGATTGAAACCCAAGATTGGGTCGTGTTGCACTCGGTGATAACTAGAAACCAAGCCGAAATTAAGAACCCTGCCGACATTCAGCTCTACGAAGCTGACTTCATCGTAATTATTCCTGAAAAAGGATTCTTCGTTCTCGAGGTGAAAGGAGGAGACGTTAAGTATAGTAATGGGGTTTGGACGCAACGTGGAGGAGAGCTTAAGGAAGATAAGCAGATAGATCCGCAGGCTCAGGCTAAGCGCGTCCTTTATGAACTACGTATTTATATCAGTCGTATCCTTGGAGTCTCAGTGAACAGTCTGCCCGCTAGCGATTTCGCAGTAGTTACGCCTACGTCAATACTTGGACTGCGCCAGTCCCCAGGGTTCGTTCCCGAGAACGTGATCGATAAGGATGACATCGATTCTTTCGGTCTTGTCGGTGCCATAAAGCGGTTAAGTATGCTCACCAAGAAGCCCATCCCGTTCAGCAGCAAGCAGGTCTTGGCTATAAGGGATACGCTGGCGCGTCGGGTCAGTAAC
Source organism: uncultured Actinomycetes bacterium (assembly GCA_903901905.1). The sequence goes on along the minus strand of CAIUSQ010000179.1, from coordinate 4,876 downwards.
ATTGAGCTCATTAGGACGCAAATCGAACACAGCGAGAAAACGATAGTTCGTCTTACCGCTGAGCAGTTTGAGCGTTTAGATGACATTACACTAAACCGTGCATCTATCGTCAAAGGCGCCGCCGGTACTGGGAAGACGATGTTAGCTTCGGAACTTTACAAGCGTGCGTGCGAAGATGGCGAACGAACACTGTTTGTTTGTTACAATAGGCTTCTCGGCAGACGACTTAAGAAGGATTGCTTCCTGCCGACGACCATATTGTCGGGTAAGTCTCAGGTGGGAAGTATCCATGCAGTCATGCTTTCCTGGATCGAAAAAACAGATTATATTAAGCAGTTAAAGGCACTGAAGGCTGCAGGAATTGATGACAGTGTGCTTTTTGGCACTCACTATCCGGAATTAGCTGCTAAGGCTGCAGGACAACTTGGCATACAATTCGATTACTTGATCGTCGATGAGGCTCAGGACATCATGACGCCAAGCTATATTTCTATGTTCGACAAGGTCCTGAAGGGTGGGCTTCGAAATGGTAGGTGGTCGTTTTTCGGAGATTTTGAGAAACAGGCAATCTATGGAGCATGTGATTTGGCATCAGTGCGTTTTGAAATTGAGCTGGTCACCGGCACTCAGCCGCCTGTATTGCCGCTTTCAGTCAATTGCCGTAACACAGACTCGATTATTACTGAAACGGCAAAGATTTCTGGCTTCTCAAGAATTCCGTCACTTCCGCAAAATGATTTGGGCCCGGAGGTGCTGTATCAGAAGTATGGCAATGAGACTGAAGCTACCGACGCTGTCGAGAAAGCTATAGCACTCCTCATTAACGAGGTAGGTATTCCCGCCTCAAAGATTGTCGTTATCTCGCCTCGAAGGTTTAATAAAAGCGCAGCTCGCAATGTCGGTGCGCATAACGGCTTTACGCTCATAGACTGCGATTCAATTGGCGAATCGAGCGATTTTCCACTCAACGATCGTACGGTTATGTTCTCTACTGTTCATTCATTCAAGGGCATGGAGGCCATGGCTGTTATCCTCTGCGACGTAGAAGACGTGACATCGGTTGAGGCTAAGAGCCTAATGTATGTTGCAATGTCCAGGGCTACCTCCCGTTTACATGTAATTTGCGCTAGATCCGTCTGGAATGATGTAATTGAGTGCAAAAATAAGAAGCTATTATGATCAAGACACATTCGGACGTACGTGATTTCTACGAGTCGTTTGTAGAACGTACATTACTTGGCCCGGGTTTTGGTCCGGATGGAGATATTGATACTGAAGAGATGCTTCATCTTGGAGCAATGCCTTCTAGGGTCTATTCTACGGGCATACTTTATCCCAGGAAATCTTTGGATGTCACAGACGGAGTGGATCAAGATGACAATACGGATGAAAAAAATCAGGAAAACGAAAACTTAGTTGAAATTGGCCCTGACGTTGAGTCGATGGGTGGCGATCTGCCGGAATTTGACGCTCCAGATGAATTCGTGGCTGGTCGGGCGAACGAATTCATGCCCAGCGCAATGGGTGCGTCATTCATATTGCCAAAGAATGCTGGAATTTCCGTGAGTATATCTCTAGGGCTGTACAATAAAATATCAGTAAACGGCCAAGATGGTAAGAAAACTTATAGGTATAAACGAGCTCCCCTGACAGATTTAGCCCAATGGTCTGAGTCTGAAATACGGAGCCTCAGTGGCGAAAAGCGAACTGATTCACTTGAAATAAAAGGGCTGCCTGGATACCTAAAAGCAAAGTTACATATCTTTGTCCGTTCGATGGGGGGTGGTGACATCAATTCTGCTGGAGCCAGACTTATCACTGTAACCTTGCTTAATGAGACGAAGATTTCTGCCAAATCTGGAAAGGCAAAAGATGAGGAGTGTTTTTACCAATGCAGGTTGATTATAACACCTGAGGGGCCGGCCGGCATTCCTCCCTATCCAAATCGGAACCTCGTCGGCGATGACGATGAGCTTGGACTCCTCTATCGAAATAATAGATCTTTTGCGGTCGGTCATGGCTGTGCCGTAGCGTGGGAACATGCAGATGGTTTCGCTTCAAAGATAACTACAGAATACCTTCCTCGGCACGAGCTGGAGCCCCTAGACCCTAATCCAGTTCCTGACTGTAATGATTTGAGCATGGAGGTCTTTGGTGCTGAAGACAGAGACATTGGCTTTTCACTATGTAATAAACTTCTAAGTCGATATGAAGGATGGATAGCCGGTCTTCCGTTGGTTACATCCAGGTTGGAAGTGCGCTACCACGCTGCCGCTAAGAGAAACCATGAATTGTGTTTGGCTGCATTGAAAAGAATGCGGGAAGGTTTAGACCTCCTTAAAGTGGACCGTAATTGGAAAGCATTTAGTTTGGCTAATCGCGCGATGCTTGAGCAGCAGAAGCACTACCTACTAAGTAGTGAGTTCTCGAGGGAATGGACTGCCAATACTCTAACTGGTCAGTTTGTCCTGAACAAGTTAGACAAGGACGGTTACGAAGCTGCGCTGGGAAATAAAAAACTAGGTTTTTGGAGGCCGTTTCAGCTCGCATTTATCCTAATGAATATAAGGGGAATCGTCGAACCGGCTTCGGATGATAGGAGCAAAGTCGATCTCATTTGGTTCCCGACCGGTGGCGGTAAAACGGAAGCATATCTAGGCCTCACCGCATTTAGCCTATTTATGAGGAAGCTTAATGCTCCCGGCTCCGCCGGGACATCGGTAGTCATGCGTTATACTCTTCGGCTATTAACTACTCAGCAATTTGAACGAGCAGCTGCATTAATATGCGCATGTGAATTGCTCAGGAAGGAGAACTTGGAACTTTTGGGTAAAAACGAATACACTATCGGGTTGTGGGTTGGGGGGGCGGTTACTCCTAATACGTTTAAAGACGCCCACGAGGTTCGAAAGAAAATGACATCACGTTTTCCGTCGTCTAAGAGCTTTATTGTTAATCGATGCCCCTGGTGCGGTGCGAAGATGGGCAGGGTTTCAAGCAAGGGCGCCGGCTGCGGAACTGAGCTTTTTGGCTATGAAAGTGGCACTAAGTATTTTAAATTTAAATGTCCTGACTCAAAATGTGATTTCTCCGGGGGGCTGCCGTTGCAAGTCGTTGATGAAGCTCTGTACCAATCGCCTCCTTCTTTATTGATCGGTACAGTTGATAAATTTGCAACGTTGGCTTGGAACGCTGACTCGCACGCACTTATGGGCACTACGAATGAGTTTGCGGAAGTTATGAAGCCGGATCTGTTTATCCAGGACGAACTACATCTTATATCTGGACCGCTTGGATCAATGGTTGGTATGTACGAAGTGGCTATCGACGGTTTGAGCACGACTTTTAAAGACGGTGTAGTTGTTTCTCGCCCTAAGATTATTGCTTCAACGGCGACTGCTAGTTGTGCTATTGAACAAATCAAATCGCTTTATGATAGGGAAGGGTATGTATTCCCTCCTCAGGGTGTAAACGCTGACGACAGTTTTTTTGCAAAAAGCTATAAAAATATGCCTGGGGCTGCACAGCGTCGGGGACGTGCTTATCGCGGCATACTCGGTACTGCCGGTTCCCATATCATGACTCAGGTTAAGCTTACTGCAGCGTTGTTGCAGGCGGCGAAATCTTCAAATGCTAACTCTGAGTTGGTAGATCCCTACTACACAATCGTACAGTATTACAATAGTTTGCGCGAACTTGGGCAGGCAGCCACAACAGTCAGCGCCGAACTTAATGAGCAATTGGTTGCCCTTAGGCGACGCATTGATCTGACAAGGCCGGCGAAAGATGGAGAACCTGAGCGTAGGAGATTTGTGAACCGGCACATTGAGTTGGCTAGTTTTGTCGAAAGCCATGAAATTAACGATGTGCTTGGTTTATTGTTTAAGGGGATTGCTACCGACGAAGATGCGTTAATTCGAGCCAGGCCTAAGGCAGGTGATCGCGATGATTGGCCTGTTGATATATGTATGGCGACGAGTATGATTCAGGTCGGCCTAGATGTGCAGCGCCTTGGACTCATGTCTGTTGTGGGGCAGCCGAAAACAACCGCAGAATATATCCAAAGTACCAGCCGTGTTGGTCGAGGAGGCGCTCCAGGCCTAGTGTTTGCTGTATATAACCAAAGCAAACCTCGAGATAGATCCCATTTGGAACATTTTAATTCATATCACTCTTCTTTGTATAGATGGGTTGAGCCGACGAGTGTAACTCCTTTCTCTTTGCCTACCAGAGAACGTGCATTACACGCTGTCGTAATTATTCTTGCACGAAATTGGGGTGGCAGGCGGACGCTAAGCCCCAATGGTGGACCGGATGCCATTTTAAGGACAAGAATATCTGAATGGATATTGAAGCGCGTAAGATCCGTTGATCCAGATGAACTAAACTCAGTCTCCGCCGAACTCGAAAATATTTTCGATAAATGGTGCCATGCTTCTGTTTCTGAATACGGAAAAATGTATCAGGAACCTGATGTGATTGGCGTCCTTATGTGCCCGGCAGGTCAGGCACGCCTGACTTCTGATTTGCCGCCTTTTCCAACACCTACAAGCATGAGAAATGTTGATCCGAACTGCGGCATATATGTCGCTGGAGATAATAAATAAAATGTCCTCAGATATTCCTGAAAAAAAGAAGAAATTGCCGAAAAAACAGTTTTTGAGGCGCTCGAGTGCAATTGCTCCGTTTGGGGTCGGCGCCATGAGTAATTTCCCTGACGCTGAAGTGCTTATCGCTGCCTCTACTAGGCTGTGGGCTATTCCAGTGAGAAGGGATGCTCTTGAGGCGGGGTTAATTCTCAGGGATGAACGTCTGGAGCATAGGCTGAGGGTAGGATACTTCAGAATTCCTCCATCAGAGGGCAGAGATTTGCCCG
>CAIUSQ010000178.1 GCA_903901905.1 uncultured Actinomycetes bacterium | reverse complement strand
ATACTCATGTAGTTATTTAATATATATTAATATAGTATTTATTTTATATTTCCTGATGAATTAAGTCGGTAGGTTTAAAAACATGAAAAAATTTATAAATGTCAAAATCAAGCTTTTTATCTTATAAGAATCAACATACGTTGATAGCTGCTCTGATTGCAAGCCACATTTCGGCACCCTGTTGTGCTCTTAATTTAATGGAATCATTTAATGCTGCACTTGATAATGATCCAAAGTTTCAAGGCGCCAGATTCGACAAAATAGCAGGCGAAGAAAATGAGGCTATTGGACTTGCAGGACTTTTACCCAGCCTCTCAGCCTCGTACAACATAAGCAAAAACGATGCAGATCGCATTACAACCTTTTCTAACGGATTACGGCAAAACGATTCTCCACAATATGACAGCAAAATAACTGCGCTATCGGTGCGTCAGCCAATATTTAACCAAGATGCTTGGCAGCGCTATAAAGGATCTCTAGCGCAAACAAATTACAGTAATTCAAAATTCGCAACCAATTATCAGGATCTGATTTCACGTATCACAACAGCCTATCTCAACGTGTTGCTCTCAGAAGATCAACTGGCCATAGAGGTCGCGCAGCGCGATGCTTATCGTGAGAACCAGCTCGTTAATCAACAAATGTATGAGAAAGGTGCTGGTACGCTCACCGATATAATGGAAACTCGTGCTCGCTTTGAGCTCTCTCAGGCGCAAGTCATTGAGGCCCAAGACAATGTATCTAATCGCCGTAATGAATTCGCTGCCATTATTGGTCGCGATCCAGGAGTGCTCGACAGATTAATCGGCATCCTGCCCGATCTACCACTCGTGCCAAGTTCTTTATCCGATTGGGAAAAGCTGGCCCAAGAACACAATCCTGATGTGCTTGCTCAACGCTACTCGATAGAGTACGCGCAGACTGAGTTAGAACGTAACCGCGCAGGTCACTATCCTCGCGCAGATTTAGTGGCCTCTCACAGCCGCAATACTGCCGATTCGCTGTACACCTACAACCAGCAATCCACCATAAACACTGTCGGCATACAAATATCAATGCCCATATACAGCGGTGGCGGAGTAAATGCACAAACGCGGCAGGCTGCAGCCAAGCTTGCTAGTAGCCGCGCTAGTTTTGACTCTACATTAAAAAACACGCTAATAGAAATACGGAAGCAATTTTCCTTACTATCTAGCTCTCGTATTCGCATAGCAGCTATGGAGCAAGCAGAACTGGCCGCTCATGAAACTGTTAAATCCACTCGTATGAGTGTTATCGGTGGTCATCGAGTTAATTTAGATGTTCTTAATGCGGTTCGTCAGCTCTATACGACACGACATGATCTATCAGAAGCTAGAAGCAACTATTTACTTGCTTATCTTCGCCTGCATTCAGCAGCAGGCATGCTAAATGACGAGAGTCTAGGCAGGATAGCTAACTGTTTCAAGGCTACTCCTTGACTAACTCTCAACTTCAAACCGGTCTCGGTTGCAGCTCATATCTGAGCAAAAGTCTTGTTTAAATCTGAACATGACACTTCCTATCTTTAAAACGCAAGGAAGGCAACCTCGAACGCTATTAGATGCTGCATTTACTAGCGAGATGCCTACCTTTCGAAAAGCAATCGGGTTCAGCATGGTAACCAGCACACTTGTTTTGGCGCCGACAGTTTTCATGCTGGAGGTCTACGATCGCGTAGTTAACAGCCGGAGCAGTGTCACTCTTTTCTCGCTACTCGCATGCCTAATCGGTATCTACCTGCTAATGGGAGTGCTGGAAGTACTGCGAAATAGACTGCTATCACAAGCGGCCTGGCAAATTGATATCGCTTTACGTGAACGTTTACTCGACGCTACATTTCTTAACAGTCTTCGGCAAGATGCTACTTCAGCGCAACCTTTTAGAGATCTGCGTACATTACGCGAATTCATCTCATCTTCGGCAACTACTGCCATGTTGGATTTACCCTCATCGTTACTTTTTCTATTACTGATTTTCATAATTAATCCATGGCTAGGCGTAGCCGCTCTGTTTGGAGCACTAATTCAAGCATTAATTGGAATTAACACCGAACAAAAGATCATGCCGGCGCTGAACGAGGCCAACCAAGCTGCAATCGTTGCACAGAACTACGCAAGTAATGCAATACGAAATGCACAAGTAATGTCAGCTATGGGGATGAAAAAACGTATTCACCAACGTTGGATAACTCGCCAGCATAAATTCCTAGCACTCCAAGCGGTAGCATCCGATGTTGCTAGCAGTAATTCTGCAATGTCTAAATTCATCCAGACAATGCAAAGTTCACTTATCCTTGGTCTTGCCGCCTGGCTGGCTCTCAAGGGAACGCTACTCGGTGGTGGAGGCATGATGATAGTTGCTTCCACGCTTGGTGGGAGAGTGCTGTCGCCAATGGTGCTGTTAGTGTCGCAATGGCGAATTGTTGTCAATGCGCGCGACTCCTATCATCGCCTTGAACAGTTCCTTGGAACAACTCCAGCTGAGACCAAACGCATGTCACTACCGGCACCACAGGGCAAGCTGTCAGTAAAAAATGTAGTCGCCGTTGCTCCGGGCAGTAATCACGCAATCCTTAAAGGAGTGAGCTTCCATTTACAGCCTGGTGAAACACTTATGATTATTGGCCCCTCTGCCGCTGGGAAGACGACACTAGCTCGTCTTCTGATGGGAATATGGCCCACAACCAGTGGTGAGATACGATTGGACGGCGCCGATATACATGCATGGAACAAGCATGAGCTTGGCCCACACTTGGGATATCTTCCTCAGACCGTTGAATTATTTTCTGGCACGCTGGCAGAAAACATTGCGCGATTTGGAAAAATTGAAATCGACAAAGTGCGTGCAGCTACTGAACTTGCTGGCCTAGACGCAATAATAGAATCGTTACCTAATGGCTTAGATTCCCAAATTGGTGAAGAAGGCT
>CAIUSQ010000177.1 GCA_903901905.1 uncultured Actinomycetes bacterium | reverse complement strand
CGGCGGGACCGTTCTTCATGGGCATCGCGGATGAGCTCCACGACACGGTTGGGGATGCTGGCTGCTGCGCCATCCTTATCTTAGAATCCAGGCGCTTTGTATAGGCCGAGTCAACCATCTAAACTGAAATCTCACACCGGTTATGGACTAAGCGCCCCTCAGGATAGAAATATACAATTCGGTTGCCGCACGATAACACTTAATCAAACGGAGATTAGGTCAGTCTAATTACAAGTCAGAACTTACTAGTGTGCTGTGTGCAAATCACCTGGTCGGAATCCACGAGATAGTTGAGTCACCAACAAATCATAAGCTTTTTCATCTTTCTTTGGGTATTCAAGTATCATCGTATTAATCGAACCAACTCCTACAAATCCCTTGATGTAAATTACTTCTGACCCCTTCTGACCTGACAGAACATACCAGTTTTTTCCTTTTGCCCGATAGGTCACCTTATCCATCGTTTTAGATTGTGAATTCACTTCGTCCAACAATGTCGCTGTAAGAACGTTGTTGGAACCATATGCCGTAATGCTGAAACCTTTGCCGTTTTTTAGTTTGATACCGTCACCATTGTCTGGTAATCGGTCTGACTTCATCCCCTTGGCTTCAGGAAAGGAGAATCCATATCGGACATTACGATATCTAGAATCAGCCTGTGCTTGCACAACGGTAAACGTAGACAGAACAAGGCAAAGAGCAACTCTCATAAGCATCGAATTTGGAAGTAAGTTATACATTTTTAGCTACCTTGTATGACGAGTATGTTGATGGCTGTTCCACATCCGAAAAGTCTTCCTGTAGTGCGTTCAGTAGGCTTCAACAATGTTACGAACATAAAGAAGATAAATGCCTTCAGGCTTGGAAACTTGGATTGCAAGTATCTCAAAGAGTACTACTTTTTCAATCTGAAACCTTATTGAGCGGTGGTTACTTCGTTAACTCATCTCTGAATTTTGATATCTCAGACTTGATCTTTGCTTCGTCGAACTCATTTCGATTGTATATTTTCACTAATTCTGGGTTTTCAAACGATTCAAAAGCACGACGTAAGTTCTCTGGCAGCTTGAGTCCGTCGATAAGTTCAACTCCATGTACTAGAAAGAGGACGTTTTTTCCCTTCCAGCGTGCGATTTCTGTTCTTGCTGCTTGCATATCTTCAAAACCACCATCCGTTGCAATGGAAACTATTGCCTGAGGTTCAGGTGATTGAGATTCTAAATCTTTCCGGATTGCTTCAAGTGCCCTGGCTAGGTGAGTTTCCTTTCGCCCGGCGGGTGGAACGTTCAGATAGTCCGATTCAAGAGACCTTCGTAAATCTCTTTCATCGAGTCCATCATCTGCAGTATTTGCTGACCATATGACTTCTGCACGATCTGAGTAACGATAGGCAATACCCCTTACTGGCTTCTTAATAAGAGCACGAACCTTTTCTGTGTTTTGTGCTAATCGCTTCTTGAACGGACCAGAACTAGCAGAATTATCCACTAGTGTGTAAAGGGAAAACTCATTTGCTAATGGTGGCTTTGGTTGGCAGATTACCTTTATTATCCAAAATCCTAACCCTATTAACACAGCAGCTGCCAAACCAATGGCTATGAACGTTGGACCAGACTCCTTCATTGATTTCGAAGCTTTGTCACGATCGCGTTCAGATTTCCTGACCTTGCGTGCCTTTTCTCGCTCTTGTTTCCTAGCAGATCGGTCAGATGAAGCACTTGACTTTCGATTGTTATCCATAATTTGATGGTCCAATAATGTAGGCGAGATAAGTAACCGCTGTAAAAAGCCTAAAAAGCATGTGATTAGTTTGACGAAGCAATGATGGCACAAACTGACATTTGTATGAGTCCAATATACAGTATTCGCCATGGTACGCTACGGGAGGTTTTTGTGACGTCAAGGATCAGCCGGAAGCTTAATAAATACATCGTGAAACTGGCGAAAATACTTGGTCATAGCCATAACAAATAGGAAAACGCAAATGGACGAGGAATCAGTCGAACAGAATGATGACGTAATTAGGCTTGCTGCCTGGATTCCAGACGATGCCACGAACAAACAATGGCGTGATCGGCTTGGTAGCGAACTTGAACACTTTCCAGATGATCGACTTCTGTCATCACGGGTTCTCGACTTTCAGAATGAGCGCCTCGCTCCTATAGTCACTGATTTCCTAAATTATCGAAATACGGAAAAAGCTGTCAGAAATTTGAGATCTGACTTGCGAAGGATCTGCGGTGGACAAATTCCTCTACCTGATGAGGATGACTTTGTGCCTCTAGACGTTGAGGAAGAACTGGAAGACGAGCTCGATACTAGAGTTAGATCCGCTAAGAAAAATACAGTCCAAGCTATATTCATGTCGATAGGAAAGATCATCGTTGAAACTGCCTTGGCATT
>CAIUSQ010000176.1 GCA_903901905.1 uncultured Actinomycetes bacterium | reverse complement strand
TCGATCTCAAAAGTCCTATTCCTTTTTACTATCTTTGTCTTGGCAGCTCAATTCTTTTGTACGTGCTTGTGTGTCACTTAATTCAAACACCCTTTGGGTTAGCACTTCAGGGAACTAGAGATGATTCTAGAAAAATGCGTACTCTTGGGTACAACGTTGAGCGAATTCGAATTTTTGCCTTTGCTATTGCTGGTTTTATAGCGGCTGTTGGTGGCCTTCTCAAACTTTGGTACGCAGGAAGTATTTCACCTGGCTCTATAAACGTTGGGGCATCAATAGTGATCTTGATAATTGCAATTCTTGGCGGTCTCTCAAGGCCTATTGGCGCATTTGCTGGCGCGCTTCTCTTCGTAATAATCCAGAATTTTGCAATTGATTTTATTGACCGAGAGAGATTCAACACGATGATAGGAATCATACTTCTCTTGATAGTGCTTTTTTTACCTGGAGGAATTGTTGGTTTTTTCACTTTATCAAGAGGCAAATGAAAACACGGGCTGGTGCACTGAAATAGTATTTGAGATTATTTGTTTGGAAGAAGTTTAACTAATGACCTTTAAAGGAGTAGATATGAGAACGAAACGTAATTTTTTATCAGCAATAGTTTTAACCGCTGTGGGGTTGGTATCAATGACTCCATTAGTAGGCGCCCAGGAGCTAAGAATCGGTGTTTTAGCGACGCTGGAAGGGGGCCTTACCCCATTGGGGCATGAGGCCCTTAGAGGTGTGCGACTTGCTCTTTCTGAAGTAAATGGGACCGTGGCAGGCCGAAAGGTGGTGCTTTTTACGGCCCCTACGAACGCTACACCAGACAGTGCCATAAACGGTTCTCGTAGACTTATTGAGCAAGACAAAGTTGAAATTGTTATCGGGCCTGTTTCCGGTAGCGAAGGTTTAGCAGTTGTTCAGTTCGCAAAATCGAATCCAAATATTACTTTTGTAAATGGAACCGCTGCTGCCCCTGAGGCGACCTATAAAGAACCCGCATCCAACTTCTTTCGATTTAATGCTGATGGTGTTATGTGGCAGGCTGGGCTTGGTACATACGCCTATAACGATATGAAGTATCGTCGAGTAGCTTCTATTGTTAACGACTATACCTTTGGGTGGGCCCAGATGAAGGGGTTCTCAATGGAATTTTGTAAGTCCGGGGGAAAGATTACTGAAAGACTTTGGACCCCGCTAGGAACTACAGATTTCAGCTCTCTCATTGCTCGTATCCCAAAGGGTGTTGACGCCTTGTATGTGATGTTGGTGGGTGCGGATGCGACTAACTTTATTACTCAATATGTTCAAGCTGGGGCTCCAGTGCCGATAATTGCGGGTACAAATACAGTTGACCAAACTGTTCTTTCTTCTTTAACTCGAAAGCAACTACGTGACTTCATAATTGGCACACCTTCAGCCAGTCCAGTAGTTGATGATTGGACGGATAAGCAGTATCAGCAGTTTGTCTCTGCATACAAAAAAGCTTTTCCAGACGGCCTTTCTTCTCCTGCAAGTGCAGGATTTGGCTATTACGTAAATACAAAAGCAGTATTACAAGCCCTTAATGAGGTGAAAGGTGATTTGTCAAACAATCAGCAGAGGTTTAGGGCGGCTCTCTCGAAAGTTGTAGTGGACGGTCCAGCGGGTGCTATTCGGCTTGACGAGAACCGGCAAGGTGATGCGACTATTTTTCTGACCACAGTGAAGCAGGGATCAGACGAAAAGCTCTACAACTCTTTTGTAAAGGCATCTAGGTCCGTAACACAAACAATGGGCATGGATCGAGCAGCGTTTATGAAACTTGGTGTTCCATCTCGTGACACGATTCAATGTCCCTAGCAGACCCGGCTCGTTCTGAACTTTCCTCTTCAACACTGTCATTGCGAAGTGTTGGGAGAAAGTTCGGTGCCATCGCTGCTTTAGAGGACCTATCCCTCGAATTACAACGTGGAGAGCGGCGAGCGATTATTGGAACAAATGGAGCAGGAAAAACTACTCTTTTCAACACTATCACTGGGGACTTTTTTCCAACCTCTGGAAGCATCTTTCTCAGTGGTGTCGACATAACAAATCTTCCTCCACCTGAACGAATCAATTTAGGGCTGAGGCGTACCTATCAGACTCCACTTTTATTGAACGAGCTCACAGTAGCTGAGAACTTGTACATCGCTGTAAGAGGGGTGAAATCCGGACACTTTAGTTTATGGAAAGGTAAAGATCATGCCAATGAGATACAGCAAGTAGAAACTCTTGCCGAGAAGGTCGGTGTGCAAAACCTGCTTTCGAAAAAAGCGCGAGAGGTCTCTCATGGGCAACGTCGCTTGGTAGAGATCGCAATGGCATTAGTTGGTACTCCGAAAGTGCTAATGCTAGATGAACCAGCCGCAGGTCTCGCTTATGGTGAGCGCGCTGAGCTTTTGGACCTTCTTTTAGATTTGCCAAACGAACTTACAGTTATGTTGATTGAGCATGACATGGAGCTTGCTCTTCGTTTTGCTCAAAAGATCTCGGTTTTGCACTACGGCAAACTTATCTGTGAGGGAACTCCCGAGTTTGTCAAAGCAGATAAACAGGTACATGATCTTTATATGGGTAAATTGAATGCCTAATCCTGTGCTTTTGGTATCTGACCTTAGAGTCAGTTTTGGTGGGAGTCAAATTCTCCAAGGTGTCAACCTATCCGTTGGTGTTGATCCAGTTTCGTTAATCGGGCGTAACGGAATGGGAAAGACAACACTATGTCAGGCAATCATGGGACTTGCGCCAATATCGTCCGGCTCTATCATGCTGTACGGAGAAGAAATAACTAGATTGCGAACTAATAAAATTGCGCAACGAGGTATAGGATATGTGCCGCAAGGTCGAAGAGTATTTCCCTCTTTAACTGTAGAAGAACACCTTCGACTAGCTTTCGATGGTAAAAAAGGATCTCAATGGACAATAGAAACTGCTTATAAGCTGTTTCCCCGACTTAAGGACCGTAGATCAAACGGGGGTGCGGAACTGTCTGGTGGCGAGCAACAGATGCTTGCAATAGCTAGAGCCTTGCTACTAAACCCTAGACTCCTACTTATGGATGAGCCCACAGAGGGACTTGCTCCGCTCATCTTAGAAGAATTGATTGGGGTCTTCAGGCAGCTTTCTTCTGAAGGAATTGCTGTTCTACTTGTTGAGCAAAACTTTAACGTTGCAACCTCTGTTTCTGATCAGTTAGCCGTCATGGTTAACGGGCAGATTGCACTCACAACTACATCTGCAGAGATGCAAACTAACGAGGGACTTCAAAAAAGGTATCTGGGAGTGGGAACTGCAGCTGAATTAATTTAAATTTTTTTGGAGGGTAATATGCTTCTTGATGGAAAAAATGTCGTAGTAACTGGAGGGGCAAGCGGTATCGGGCGTGAGTGCTGTCTTGTCGCAGCAAGAGAAGGTGCCAATGTAGTAGTAGCGGATCTTGATGTTAAAGGGGCTGAAGCCACAGCTAAGGACATACTTGAAATGGGTAGACGTGCTCTAGTTGTAGAGATGGATACCAGTAAAGCAACTGATGCAGATAAACTAGTTAAGGAATCTGTGGCCGCTTTTGGAAGCATTCATGGTCTTGTGTGTGGAGCTATAAAACTTGTTCCAAGTAAACTCGAGGATCTATCCGAAGAGGCGTGGGATAAACTTCATAACGTTGGTTTAAAAGGATACTTTCTTTGCTCGCAAGCAATTGGAAGGCACATGCTAGAACGAGGTTCTGGTTCCATTGTCCTAATTTCTTCTGTAGGAGGAGTGCAGGCTTATCCACTCGCAGGCGCTTATTCAATAGTAAAAGCTGGTGAGATTATGCTGGCAAAGCTAATCGGTGTTGAATGGGGATCTCGCGGTGTGCGAGGAAACGCGGTTGTTGCTGGTCAGTGTAGAACAGCGATGACAGAGGCGATGTTTCAGGATCCCGAGATTGCTAAAGGAAGAGCAGGAGTAGTTCCCATGAATCGGGTTGCCCTTGCAAGTGAAATTGCGGATGCATGTGTATTTTTAATGTCAGATCGATCCTCATATGTCAATGCCTCTACGCTTACAGTCGATGGCGGGCAGGTGGAAAGCAAAATGATGCACACACCTGGAAGAAACTGGGGGGGTAAGAAGATCGAATACAAGGCCTAAGTATCTTGGCGCTGAACTAAATAATAGAAAGTTAGATCTGGGGTGTGAGCGATTTGTCAACCAGATCCATCCTACACAAGGAAAGCGAACGATCTCAACATTGGCGACTAGTTTCATGCCGCTGTCTAAAGTTTGGCTAAAGATGCGATCGGTACAAACTGTAAATAGTGTCTTCAGTATGTACCCGACTTAAGTGGCTCCTCGACCTGGGCTCGAACCAGGGACCTACGGATTAACAGAAAACAGTTTATTTACGAAACCCTTGTTTTATGCGGCTTGTAGAGTGTTTTTTAATTATGTGCAACAAACTGTGTAATTGAAGCAATTTTTACTCTGGACGCTTGCCATGGTCTGGACGCTAGTTTGCTCTGGACGGTCAGGCGACTCTGGACACCCCTGGGGCGTCCAGAGTCTGGACGCTTGGGGCACTCTGGACGGTACCGGTGCTCTGGACGCTTGTATTAGTTTAGTTTGGCGAGAGCGTCAAGAATCTGGACGATCAGGACTTGTTGGGAATGCGGGGTAGGCTGGTAATACCTTGCTTGCGGTACAGCTCAGCAATGCTGATTTCACTCCCTTAGACCACTTAGAACAGCTGATAATTCCCGGCCCAAGCGGGTAGCACCTTTGTGCTTCGCTTACGAAGGGCCGGAAAGTCAAGGCCAGTA
>CAIUSQ010000175.1 GCA_903901905.1 uncultured Actinomycetes bacterium | reverse complement strand
TTGATGATCCCAACAATTGCGCGAACTTCCGAGGAGATGCTGCGATTAATTCCTCAGGAATTACGGGAAGCAGGTGTTGCACTTGGCGGAACACAATGGAGAACTGTTGCCGGAGTCATATTGCCAGCTGCAAGGAGCGGTTTAGTTACTGCAATTATCTTAGGAATGGCAAGAATCATCGGTGAAACTGCGCCACTTCTCTTGGTCTCTGGCGGCGGGGACTCACTCAACTTCAATCCAACTTCTGGTGCGATGGGTTCACTTCCTTACTACATCTGGAAAGCATTTTTAACGGGTGGAACTGAAGAAGCTTTTGCTCGTGCTTGGGGTGGACTATTAGTGCTTCTAGCTTTCATCTTTATTTTATTTGGCTTAGCTCGCTTTATAAGTGGAAGAAAGGGCAACTGAAGTGACTACCAACGATGGAATTCAAAAATCAAAAGACAACCAAGAGGCAGTGGAGAAGAAAATGCAAACCCAAGTCGCTCCAAGTTCATTAGCAACTGTTGCTGGCAATCGCCAAGCACGCGTCCCTGGTAGTGAATTACTTGGTACCGGACTTGAAACTCGCGGTGTGCATGCCTGGTTTGGCACGAAGCATGTTCTTTCTGATGTCTCGCTAGATTTTGCCGCGGGAACTGTCACAGCTCTTATCGGACCATCTGGTTGTGGAAAATCTACTTTCTTACGAACCTTAAATCGCATGCATGAATTTATCCCAACAGCTGCTATGGCTGGTCAGGTTTTACTTGATGGCAAAGAGATTTACGCCCCTGGAACAGATGTGACCAAGATCCGTTTGAATGTTGGAATGGTGTTTCAGAAGCCGAATCCATTTCCGTCAATGACGATTGGTCAAAACGTATTGTCGGGATTAAAACTTGCTCAAATTAAGCGCAGTGACACCGAGGAATTACTAGAATCGTGTTTAGAGCGCGCAGGTTTGTGGAGTGAAGTAAAAGACCGCTTGAATGAGCATGGCGGCGCACTTTCTGGTGGACAACAGCAACGTCTTTGTATTGCGCGCTCACTGGCTGTTTCACCACAAGTTCTACTCATGGACGAGCCTTGTTCTGCGCTAGATCCAGGATCAACTTTTAGAATTGAACAGACGATTTCTGAGCTTGCAAAAACTATGACAATTGTCATCGTTACCCACAACATGCAACAAGCCGCTCGTGTTTCCGATTACACAGCATTCTTTCTATCCGACGGGGGCCCAGGAGCCATGATTGAGGCGGCGCCAACGAGCAAAATTTTCTCTTCGCCAGTTGATAAGAGAACTGAGGATTACGTTACGGGTCGTTTCGGATAACACCATTTGTTCACCTAATACCCACATGGATTTAACCTGCTTCTTGCTTATTGGTAACCCACGATAAATAGCGTTGTGTTGTAAAGATACCCTCAAACGAAAGGTTCACAATGAAGTTTTCTACAAAAGCAAAAGCCTTGGCGATTGCCGCTTTAATTGCAGTGTCAACTGCTCAGCCAGCCCATGCAGTTGATTTAACAGGATCCGGAGCATCATTCGTAGATCCACTACTGCAGGCATGCAAGGCAGGTTTTGCTAAAGCTTCAAATCATTCTTATGTTTATACATCTACAGGTTCTGGAACAGGCAAGAAGAACGCAGATGCAAAAATTGGTGATTTCTGGTTCTCGGACTCAGCACACACAGCGGCAACAAAGCGTGACACTGTTTACCATGCACCAATTATCGCAGCCCCTATCGCTGTTCTAGTAAATCTTCCAGCGAAGAAAGATATCTATCTTTCAGCTACAACTGTTGCAAAAATATTCGCGGGAGAAATTACCAAGTGGAATGACCCACTCATCGCAGCTGATAACAACCGCACAGTTCAGACAACTGTTTATCGCAAAGAAGCAAATGGAAATGTGAAGAAAGATGCAAAGGGAAACCCAGTAGTTCTACGTTCGGCCTCTAAGTCGATTTACTACACATTGCCTAACAAGCCAATTAAGGTTGTATTCCGTGCCGATGGTTCTGGTACATCCAATAACTTCACCACTTGGTTAAATGGTGTTGCTCCATCAGTTTGGACAAAGAAGGGTAATGACGCCTTCACAACTGCATTCCCTGGAAATATCAATGATCCAAAGAACATTGGTCGCATCGTTGGAGCTAATGCATCACAAGGCATAGCAACTCTTGCGGCAAAAACACCTTACTCAATTACTTATGCAGAGAAGAACTGGGGAGATGCATACGGTCTCCGTGCTTCTTACGTCAGTAATGCATCAGGTCAGTTCGTTTTCCCTGACTCTGCAGCTGTTTCAGCTTTCTTAGGTGAGGCTAAGCAAGATGCGAATGGAATCGTTACTTATGACTATTCAACAAAGGTCGCTGGTGCATACACACTAGGAATCGTCTCCTATATGTTGGTAGAAACTTCATATGCAGATAAGACAAAGGGTGCAGCAGTTAAGCAACTTGCTGAGTACATTCTCTCTCCAGCATGCTCAGCCACAGATCCAAAGCTTGGTTATGTGGTAGTTGAGGGAACTTTCCTCGCCAAGGCGAAGGAACTCATCGCAAAGATGAATAAGTAGTTCCGCTACTTTTCAGCTTTAAAAATCGAGGGTAGAACGGCCCGGCTCGCAGCGATGCGAACCGGGCCGTTCTTTTCTTTGGGGCTATATTTACGACATGCAAATAAACCTTGATAAGAAGTCGGGCCTACTACTTGGAATTATTGCTGGGCTTCTTGTGATTGTGATCGTTCTCTTAGTTGATAAAGTTGAAGATGATGATCATTTTGTAGAGAGCCATTTAGCCCAGTTAGAGATTGGAAACTAATGTCCTCGATTGCCGAGATTGCCGCAGCCTATGAGAAGGCTACAAATGAGTTTTTAACTATTGCCAACAGCGTCCCAGAATCAAAGCTAGATGTGTGCGTGGGGGAGGATGGGAGTTCACGCCAAGTAATTCACCACTGCGCCGATAGTGAGGCTCAATCATTTGCACGCTTAAAGCGCTTAGTTGCAGAACCTGGAACTGCTATTCAAGGTTATGACGAAGGTGCTTGGGGTAAG
>CAIUSQ010000174.1 GCA_903901905.1 uncultured Actinomycetes bacterium | reverse complement strand
AGTTCTTTGGGGTGTTCTTTCAACAATACCTTTCCTATACATCTTGTATGTATTGTTCGTAGAGCTTTCAAAGTCCCTAGATCGTCAACCAGCAGGAGTTGCAGCAACCATTGGTCGCTTGCGCTTGCTATTGATCGCTACTTGGGGCGTTTATCCAATCTCATACCTTCTTCCAATTCTTGGTCAATCAGCAACAGATCCTGGCGCATTTGTTAACCGCCAGATCGGTTACACAATTGCCGATGTATTGGCGAAGTGCGTATTCGGTCTAACCATCCTTAAGATTGCAAGGATGAAGTCAGAGGCTGAAGGCATGAAGGCGGATGCATAAATCTCTAAAGTAAATTAACGGGGCCAAGAAATTGGCCCCGTTTTTTATTTATGAATTACTAATCATCCGCTCCTGCAGTCCACCTAACCAAAAGTAGACTGCATATAAAGGTTTTTGCGGATCACTGTTCTTCATCAACTCATACTTTTCATATGAAGATTGCTCAATATCTAATCTAACTGCCAAGGCAAGTCGAAGATCATTAATAGCAATTGCCCAAGCGGATGGGTCAGAAACTTGAATATCAGCTTTCACCAACTCCTTTTCAACAGCTGGCAATAGTTGCTCACGTAGGTAAAACAGGTATTTTTGCTTGGCAGTCCGAAGAGACATCTCAGTGTATTTGCGAAACTCAGCAGAGCTCTCAGCATCCGCATAGGCGTTTGGCAGTAATCTGCGTAAAACCAAATCCTGCGGTTGCTCAACTGGTGATTGTATATTTCCCATTGCTGCAAACATCAACTGTGCAAATGGGTCATCAGATTGATAATGGTGAACAAAATTTGCCTCACCAAGTAATTCTAGTAATTGCTCAACTAGATTTATCAGAATATGTAACTCATCATTACTCAAAGTAATTGTGAAAGTACTTGATTTAGGATCTGCCATGGTCATCTCTTTGCAGCGTTGCCCATAAGCCGTGTTCATGAAGTTGCTGCACTGCTCGCTCCATCTCCTCCCGACTGCCAGAGGCAACCACCGCTTTGCCCTCTGTGTGAACCTGCATCATTAATTTATTAGCCTTTTCTTTTGAAAACCCAAACAATTTGATAAAAACATAGGTTACATAATTCATTAGATTAACTGGATCATCCCAAACAATTGTTACCCATAGGTGGTCAAAGAACTTACTAAGATCTAATGTTTCTTCAAGTTGGGTCTGAGAACTCATGGGTGAATTATCTAACTAAAACAAAGATCTCATCACTTAGACCGCTGATATTTTTACCGCTTTCAACAATAAGTACTTGGTAGGTGTGTACCCCTGTTGCAGCTGGCTTGATATTAAAGGTGAACACCCCATTAACATCGGTGGTGAAATCACCTAATGATTTGCCATTTTCCTTCACTGACAATTTAATCTCAGCAAGTTTTGGCAACATCTGACCAGATACTGCATAGGTAGTGTTGAGTTTAATTGAAGATGGCAGATCTAATCTAAGCTTTGGGATTACCGAGACTGTTTTTGCAGCAGTCTTACCTTCAGTACGTTCCCAACTACTTTCTGAAACTAATCTGATCTCGCTTTTTTGCCCCACCAATACCGGTATTGCAATGATCCCAGCAGCATCAGTTACTCCCGCCGCTAAGGTGCGCCAAGTGCTATCGGTGTTATTTTTGATTTCAAATCTGACATTTAGGGATGCGATAGGGGTTTTGTCTGGAAGTTTAAAGGTGCCTGTCAGATTAAAAGCTGTCCCGTATGCAATCTGCTCAAGATCAGTAGCAATATCTCCTAATACCTGATCTGGAGCAATTGATTTGGCGATATCTCGCACCACAGTAATTGCTGCAGCATTTTCCATGCCAAAGGTCCAGACTGCAATACCACCTAAGCGATACTTGCCAACTAAGTTAGTTCTGGCAGCGTAACTTTTTTCATCTGGAAACCAAACAGTTCTAGCGGCAGTGCAAAAACTTGCTGAATTTGTGGGGTCGACATAAGTTTTTCGATAAGTAAATGTGGACTCTGCATGAGTTGAGTTGTAAGTAATGGTTGCATTATTACTTGCAGCAAGAGCTGCTGCCTCCCGCATTACCACTGCAGCCTTTGCGCCAACTACAACTGAAGATGCAAAATCTTTGGGACATACGCCCTCAACTTTGGTAATCCAATCTCTGCCATACCCAGGTATTCCCAAAAAAACTTTTGAAGCTGGCATCTGAGTCACCGCATACTTAACCGCATCCTCACTCCATGGCAGCGGTCCAATCGGGCCAGGATTTACAGTTGAAAAGTCATACGCCATAATTCTAAGCCGATCAATGTGTGGTCCAATCTCAGCCCAAGAATAAACATTATTACCTGCTCGTTTAGTCTCGGGAGCAAAATCTGGTGGCGTAGTTACTGATAAAAGTTTTCCTTGCTCATGCAACGCAGCAGAGAGCTCTTTGATAAAAATAATCCAATTTGGTTTTAACGCTGGCCAGGTAGATCTACCATCTTGGGTATAGAAAACTTCAAAATCTAGATCAATGCCATCATAGTTATACTTTAAAACCAAAGACTTAATTGATTGAACTATGTTAGTCCTTGAAGTTGGATTAGCTAAAAGATTTGCCAAGACAAGTTTTTTTGTGTCATCGGTAATAGTTGGCAGCAATAACAAGCCATTTGCTCGCAATCTTGCAATTACTTGTTCTTTTGATGTTGTGTACTTACCCAGCGCGTACTTATCCTTTATTGTTGTTTCACCAGTTAGCCCATACCAAAATGGTGAAATATCTCGAATCAGATCTAAATTTCCTTCAACAGTTGGCAAATTGCGAGCTAGATTGTAATCAGGAAGCCAACCAGAGAGAATTCTTCTTGGCGGATTGTTTGCATTAGCAGGTGTAAGTGTTGAGACCACAAAAGTAAATGCGCTCAATATCATTAGCAACTTACGCGATCTCATGAATTTTAGAGTATCGGTTTTAACTGAGAATTTACTTTAAGCGGGCGTGAATCTCTTTACATGTTGGACAGATTGGAAATTTTTGTGGGTCACGATTAGGTATCCACTTCTTTCCACACAACGCACGGACAGCTTTTCCAGTAACTGCAGACTCGGTAATTTTGTTCTTATCAACGTAATGTGAAAACCGCTCATGATCACCCTCATCAGTTGGCGCGAGATCTTCCTTTTCAAGCAGGTCAGTTTTACCTGATTTACCCCTTAAATCATCGAGAAATCCCATGGCCAAATCTTAATCCAACTTTATCGCCTACCATTTACCAGTGAGCACACCTTTAAAGGATCTACTTCGTACCTCAGATCTGTCCAAATCAGATATTCAAATGCTGCTGGAGACCGCCGGAAAGTTTGCTAAAAAACCATTACAAGCGAAAAAAACCTTAGCCAAGCGAACAGTGGCAATTTATATGACTAAATCTTCAACTAGAACTCGGCTGGCATCAGAGAGCGCAGTGGCTCACT
>CAIUSQ010000173.1 GCA_903901905.1 uncultured Actinomycetes bacterium | reverse complement strand
CGGGAAATCAAAGTGTCACTTCGTAAGAAGGCTCAGGCCCCAGCGAGCGTTGCTGCGTGGTCTGTTTCTGATTTATCCACCCTTTACACCCAAAACCGCTCATCACTTCTCGCTCAAGCCCGCCGAATTCTTCGTAGCGATGCTGATGCAGCAGAGGTTGTTCAAGATGCCTTTCTTAAATTTATCTTGGCAGCTCCAGAACTAGATACCGCAGACCGTGCCATGGCATATCTGCGCACAACAGTTAACAATCTATGCCTAAATGTAATCCGTGCTACAGGATCTCGTCCTAACTTAGTTGCAATTGATTCAGATGCCACTCAGGAGCGCTTATCTGAAATCGCAGCAGAAAATCACATCCCAATGGATGCAACTCTTGCAGCCGCTGAAGACGCTTCAATAATTCGCGAGGCCCTATCTCGTTTATCAGAGACTCAACGCACAGCCCTTGTTATGTGGGAAGTTGAAGGTCGAACCACCAAAGAGATCGCTAATGCAATCGGTACATCTGAGAAAAATGTGCGTCACGTCGTACAACGTGCCCGTGCTTCATTTATTCGCGTTCTTACTGAATGGGTTGTTGATGAGAAAACTGGTTCAACCGCACTTGACGCACTTTCCGGCACTTATAAGAAAGCAGCCGAGCTCGCTAAGAAATCATCAAAGGTTGCACTTTCATTACTTATAGTGATGGTCGCATTCCTTGGGTTTAATTCTGTAACAGGTTCAGAGTTTAATACACCAACAATTACTGCAACTTCTAAGCAGGAGGTGCCATCTACAGTTAGCTCTGAGACAAGCAACGATTCATCACAAACTGAACCAGAAAAAAATCTTTCAGAACAAAAGTTATTTCAAGATAACTCAGATATTAATTTTCGTGCATCTAAATCCTTGTTTGCTGGACTTTCAAAAGATGGCCTACCAATAGGATTTACTATTTCAGATTCAGCTGGCGAACTTGGTTCAATTGGCTTATCTAATCAATCTACAATCACAAATCCAGATGGCTATGTTTTAGTTTCATACCTTCAGTCATACGGTGATAATGTGATAAATCTGCTGATGTCACAATCTGTGACAGTAGATGGCTCTGGTACCTCCTACTATGCAAGTCCATCAATTACAGTTGCTGGCTCCTGGTTCCCGTTGACCCAGACAAATACTTCTTCGGTTATCACTCGTCTTGCCAACGGTAATTACCTCTTAACAGCCACACTATATATAGACACAACCATCGATTTACCCCTGTTTGTGCCTGTATCTGGTGGGTTAGATGTCGATTCGATTCCAAATGAGATAACAACCCGTATAATTTTAAACTCTAGCAAGAGCTCAGTGCTTGCTCAAGCGATCAATATCGGCGCCAAAGGGGTCAAATAAATGGCACCTAAAAACAGATTTCTTCTGTGATCCGGATATCACAGGAGGAAAGAGATGCGTCAGCACGTGCGACTCATCTCGAAGCCGCTACTAGGAAATTCCTGGTAACGACTAACGAAAGGAAACAAATGTCTACAAAGACAAACTTTAAGCGCATCGCGCTTATTGCGGTTGCATCTTTGGGATTGGGCATTCTTAGCTCAGTACCTTCGCAAGCTGCAGTAAACGCTGATTCCTTAACAATTAAAAACACAAATGGT
>CAIUSQ010000172.1 GCA_903901905.1 uncultured Actinomycetes bacterium | reverse complement strand
CCAGAGATGCGCTCTACTGGTGAAGTCATGGGCATTGCCGAAACGTTTGGCGAAGCATATGCAAAGAGCCAAGTTGCATCATTTGGCGCCCTTCCACTTTCAGGAACGGTGTTTCTCTCACTCTCAGAGCGCGATAAAGCACCAAGTGTGGAGCCTGCAAGAGCGCTAGTGAATTTAGGATTTACTTTGTATACAACTGCCGGCACACAAAAACTATTGAGCGAAAACGGTGTTGCATCCACTCTTGTACGTAAAAATTCTGAGCCTGGAGAAGGTCTATCTGCCGTAGATATTATTAACACTTCGATGGTAGACCTTGTTATCAACACTCCTCTTGGAAGAGGAACTCGGCATGACGGTTGGCTGATTCGTACAGCTTCTGTTCAAAGAGGTATTCCAATCATCACAACTATCGCTGGATTTAAAGCAGCAGTTTCTGGAATCACTGCTCTTCGTGCCCACGATTTCTCGGTGCGCTCACTTCAAAAATGGCAGAAGTTGGTGAAGTAAATGGATTTCCCAACAATTAATCCCAAAGCCCAGCAATTTGATGCTGAAGTTCTTTCTAATAAACGTGTTGGTTCTTATAACCATATGGTCTTTTCAGTTGATGAAATTGCATCCTATGCACGTCCAGGAAATTTCGTAGCGATCTCCGTTGGGGGGCCAGGGACATCAATGGTTTTGCGACGTGCCTTTGCAATTTATAGGGCAACAGTTAAACCAGATGGGCAAGGGTTACTTGAATTAGTTATTGCTCCTTTTGGTAATGGAAGTACTTGGCTAGCAAATAGGCAGGTTGGCGATTTAGTAAATATGGTTGCCCCATTGGGGACTGCCTTTGGAATTCCTACCGAACCTGTTCGCGCGCTTTTAGTTGGTGGTGGTTATGGATCAGCGCCTCTATTTGCGCTAGCTGAAGTTCTGAAGGCTCGTGGATGCCGGGTGGATATGGTTTTAGGTGCGAGTAGCGCCGCCAAAATCTACGCTCCACTGGAGGGCAAGAGATCGGTGAGTTCTTTAACCATCACCACAGATGATGGAAGTGCTGGAACACACGGACGAGTGAGTGATGTCATTCCAGGGATTATTGCAAGTAGCAATATTGAAATAATTTATTCCTGCGGGCCGATGGCAATGCTCTCGGCGATAACAAATATCTCAAAAGAGCGTGGAATTATGCATCAATGTTCAGTTGAAGAGTCGATGGCTTGTGGCATCGGAGTATGCATGACATGTGTATTACCTGTGGAGGGTGAAGATGGTGTTGTTCGCATGACCCGCACATGTATTGATGGTCCTGTGATGGATGGCAGCAAGGTGATATGGACTAAGTCGCGAGAGATTCCAGATGGGGTGTGGGGCAAATGACTTTTGACTTCAGCACCGCCATGGCAGGTGCAAGATTTTCAAACCCTATTCTGACAGCGAGTGGTTGTGCTGGATCTGGAAAGGAATTGTCTCAGTTTTTCCCGCTGAGTGAATTAGGCGCGATTGTTACCAAATCTATTATGGTCAAACCACGAAGTGGACGAGCAACTCCTCGAATGGCTGAAACACCAAGTGGAATGCTTAATTCAATTGGATTACAAGGTCCTGGTATCGACCAATTTCTTGAAAATGATATTCCATGGCTCAAAGAACAAGGTGTGAAAATAGTTATCAGCATTGCAGGGGAGAGTGTTGAAGATTACGCAGTCCTGGCT
>CAIUSQ010000171.1 GCA_903901905.1 uncultured Actinomycetes bacterium | reverse complement strand
ACGCTCGTAATATGAGTGCAGTTGATGGGCCAATACAGGCCACAATTCTTCATGTAGATATGGATGCTTTCTTTGCATCAGTTGCAGAGCGCGATAATCCTGAGTTAAAAGGCAAAGCAGTAGTGATTGGGATGGGAACACGGGGAGTGGTCTCGGCCGCAAATTATGAGGCGCGTAAGTTTGGAATCCATTCAGCAATGCCCGTGAGTCAAGCACGGCGATTAGCCCCGCATGCAGTTTTTTTGCCGGTTGATATGGCCAGGTATCAAGAAGTTTCTGTAAACATAATGGAGATCTTTGAAAGCTTTACTCCAAATGTTGAACCAGTTTCTGTTGATGAAGCATTTTTAGATGTTACAGGGGCTAAGCGGTTATTAGGAACTGGTCGTGAAATTGCAACTGCAATTCGAGCAAAAGTAGAAAGCCAAGAAGGCATAACGTGTTCTGTTGGAATCGCTCCATCAAAGTTCATTGCAAAGTTAGCATCAACACATTGCAAACCAAATGGAATGCTAGAAATTGCATCGGAGGGGATTTTAGATTTTTTGCACCCACTTCCTATATCGGCGATGTGGGGTGTTGGACCAAAAACTGCTGAAGTTCTAGAGCGTTTAGGACTTCGAATAATTGAAGATATCGCCAAGTTACCCCGAACCACTCTCATCCGTGCTGTCGGAGAAGCATCTGGAGCAACGTTACATGAGCTTTCTTGGGGAAGGGATTATCGAGATGTAGCACCACATGACGGCGAAAAAAGTATTAGTGCAGCAGAAACTTTTCCAACTGACCTAGATAATCCAGAAGAAATCTTGCGCGAGTATTTAAAACTGTGCGAGCGCGCAACATCCAGGCTTCGAGATAAAGGATTATTTGCAAAAACAATCAGTATCAAAGTTCGCTTTGGAGATTTCACAACAATTAATAGATCAAAAACTTTACCTCTACCAATTGATGGAACACATGAGGTATACGAAGTTGTGAAGGCGATTTATGAAGCCCTTAGAATTGATCGTGCACGTCTTCGCTTGGTGGGAGTTAGTTTGGAGAATTTAACCGATGGCGCACCTGTGCAATTGATGCTTGGTGAGAGAGAAAGGGGCTGGCGAGAGGCGGAAGGCGCTGTAGATAAAGCCCGTGAGCGCTTTGGTCCAGGCTCGGTACGCCCTGCTCGGTTAATCGAGCCCGACGATGAACACGAGGAGTAGCGAGTCAGGCAAATCTGTTCTATTCTGCGCATGTGCCACTATCTGATCGTGAAAGGCGCCTCCTAGATGAGATGGAGGCTGCCCTTTTAACGGAGGATCCACGCCTAGTATCAGCACTTTCTGCATCACCGCTAACCCCCTCCAAAAATCGGATTATTAAGGGAGCAGCCCTTTTACTACTTGGATTGGTAACTGTGTTAGCAGGAGTCATTAGCAAAACCGCCCCCCTTGGAATAGTCGGATTTATTATCGCTTTGACCGGGGTAATTACTGTGATTTCCAGTTTTTCAGCTTCTGGCAAGGTTAAGTCACTGTCCAAGAACTCCAACGGCTCAAAGAGTTCCAAAAACACTTCAAAATTGCGCGATCGCATGGATAAGCGATGGGACCAACGCTGGGACGAGCGCAATAACCAGTAAAGCTGGCCACTAAGGGCGAAGATCTGCCCACAATTGACCCATTAGACCCTCCTTTTGGAGGGTTTTTTTATGCCCAACCACCAGTGGGGTGCAGGTGGGTGTAAATGGGTAAATAGTGGCGAAAGGTGGTTGAAAAAGGGGAAAAGTGGAGTAAAGTGGGGAATTACGCAGGCAGTTGAGCCTGATTTTCGGTTGAGCTTTATCTAGGGGAAGTAGGTGGGCAGCGATGTTTCTTGGCACCCACGAACCTCGTTTAGATGAAAAAGGTCGTCTCATTCTTCCGGCGAAATTTCGCGAAGAACTTTCTGCAGGTTTAGTTATAACAAAAGGGCAAGAACGTTGTCTTTATGTATTTCCTTCACAAGAGTTTTCTGAAATTACCCAAACCCTTAAACAAGCACCAGTGACTGCAAAGTCAGCACGTGATTACAGCCGTGTGATGTTTGCCGGTGCTCACGATGAAATTCCTGATCGCCAAGGTCGAGTAACTATCCCTCAAGCACTTCGAACATATGCAGGCTTAGAAAAAGATTGCGTTGTTATTGGTGCCAATACAAGAGTTGAAATTTGGGATTCAAATTCTTGGAATGAATATTTAGCAGATCGTGAAAAGAGTTTCGCTGAAGTATCAGAGGAGGTTTTTCCAGGTTTGTTCTAACTCTCATTTGTGGCCACTGCCGACCCTTCGAAAGTAGCGACACCCCTTCCCCGGTGCCGTTACAACTTCAGATCCGTCGGCCGGCAGTGACCAGAGATGAGAACAGTTGTAAAGAAATAAAGTGGGAGTTACTTAGGAAAGGGGGACAAGTGAGTATTGATAATGAACACATATCTGTGATGCGTGATCGCTGCATTGAACTTCTGTCTCCCGCAATTGCCTCTTCAAAAAATCCTGTTGTAGTTGATGCAACTTTAGGATTAGGCGGACACTCCGAGGCATTACTCCACAGGTTTCCACAGTTGACTGTAATTGCAATTGATCGAGATATGGATGCAATCACAAAAGCCACATCCAGGCTTGCTCAATTTGGTGATCGACTGCTTACTGCTCACCAAAGCTTTGATGCTATTGGCGAAGTTGTAAAAGATTTTGGGTTCAAGAAAATCGATGGCGCTCTATTTGATCTTGGAACTTCCTCGATGCAGCTAGATCAATTAGAGCGAGGATTTTCATACTCTCAAGATGCGCCGCTAGATATGCGAATGGATCGCAGGCAATCTTTGACTGCAGCAGAAATTGTCAATACATATGAGCCAGGTCAATTAGTACGCATCTTAAGAACTTATGGTGAAGAGAAATTTGCTACACGAATTGTTGAATCAATCGTAAGAGCCAGAGGAATTGCACCAATGAATTCAACTGCCCAACTAGCAGCGTTGGTAAAGGATGCAATTCCAGCGGCTACTCGTCGTACAGGTGGTAATCCAGCTAAGCGAACTTTTCAAGCACTTCGCATTGAGACAAATGATGAACTCGGCAGCGTAACTCGGGCTCTTCCAGTTGCACTGGAGATTCTAAATGTTGGAGCACGTCTTGTCGTGATGTCCTTTCAGTCTCTTGAAGATCGAATTGTTAAGGAGATTTTTGTATCAGCTAGCACCTCTGGCACACCTCGGGAACTTCCTGTTGAATTGCCAGAATTTGCTGCAAAGTTTGCTTTGGTATTTCGTGGTAGCCAAGGACCAACAGAAGATGAAGTAGAAGAAAACTCACGGGCGCAGTCGGTACGGTTACGCGCAATCGAGAGAGTGGCCGCGTAATGGCACTTACCTCACTTGCACCTGCTGTCGTTCGATCAAGAAAAATCTTGGCTGAGAAAAGCGCTGAAGTTGCACTCAAACTTGTGCCAGAGCCAACTGCAGGTAAACAGGCCGATCGCAGATACTTTGCAGTTTTCGTCACGCTAGTGGGCGTCGTCGGCCTGATGTTTCTACTCTTTATCAATACATTGTTGGCACAGGATGCATTTAAGCTCTCAAAGTTAAAGGCTGAAGCTAAATTAGTAAGCGATCAGCGAGAGGCAATTGCTAGAACGATTGATGAGATCTCTTCTCCGGAAGCACTTGCACAAAAAGCGGCCGAACTTGGCATGAAGCCTTCAAAAGTTCCAAACTTTTTAGACCTAACTCCTAGCCTTGAAAAAGCTGTGGTAAAAAATGGGTAACTTTAATTTGGCGCATTCGAGAATCAGAGCCTTAGTTTTGTTTATAGCCTTCATCATTTTCTTATTTGGAGTTCGATTAATTCAGATTCAAGCTATCCAGGCCAGCGATTATCGCTCTAAAGCATTTAATGAGATGGAGAAAGTAAGCACTTTGCAGGCCCCCCGCGGAGATATAACAGACATTCATGGTGTGGCATTTGCCCGAAGTGTGGCTGCAATCAGCATCGTTGTGGATCAAACTCAAATTCTAAATCCAGATAAAGTTTCAAAGCTAGCAGCGCCGATACTTGGTTTGCCAGAAGCAGATGTAGAGCTTGCACTGACAGGAACAAAAAAATGGAGCATGGTCGCACGAAATGCAAAACCAGCTACTTGGTTGAAATTAACTGAAGCAATCGCTACATATAACGCCCAGTACGAAACGATAAGTCCAGAGCGAATAGTTGGATTTTTTCCTGAACGCAGTTATATCCGTGAATATCCCTCTGGGCAGTTAATCGCATCCCTTGTTGGTTTTGTAAACCAGGAAGGAATTGGCGCTACCGGTCTTGAATCGAGCATGAACTCCAAGATTACTGGAGTTAATGGAAAGTATTCCTATGCAAATGGATTCAAAGCCGAGATTCCTGGATCGCAGTCTGAAATCATTCCAGCCCAGGTTGGAACATCTGTGAGGCTTACTGTTGATAGAGATATTCAGTGGGTGGCAGCAAAGGCAATAGCTAAAGCAGTTAAGTCATCAAATGCTTTAAGTGGAACAGTGATTGTTATGGATCCAAAGACAGGGCACATTTTGGCACATGCCACTGCTCCGACTTTTGATCCAAATAACACTAAAAAAGTTTCATTAATTGCAATGCGAAATCCATCGGTTCAAGATATTTATGAACCGGGTTCAACCGGAAAAATCATGACATTGGCAGCTGCTATTGAAGAGAAAAAGATCACTCCGGAAACTGTTTTCACTGTTCCCTACAAATTAAAGCGTGCAGATAAAACCTTTAGTGATCACGAGCCTCATCCAACTCAACGATTAACTGCTTCGGGGATATTGGCAGTTTCTAGCAATACAGGATCGATTTTAATTGGCGAAAAGTTGTCTAACCAAAGCTTGTATGACTACTTAACTAAATTTGGAGTCGGCGTTAAAACTGGAGCTGGATTACCAGGTGAATCACGAGGAAAACTTTTAGAAGTTAGCGACTGGTCTGGAACAACGGCACCTACAATGGCTTTTGGACAGGGATACTCACTTAATACAATGCAAGCAACAAGTATCTTCGCAACGATTGCAAATGATGGAGTAAGAGTTCCTCCAACTGTTATTGCCGGCACAAGTGATTCAAGTGGAAATTACACACCAACGCAGAAGCAAAAAGCTGTTCGAGTAGTAAGTGCAACAACTGCCAAGCAAATGAGAATGATGATGGAAACAGTTGTCTCTGCAAATGGAACAGCGCCAACGGCTGCTATTGAAGGGTACCGAGTAGCGGGCAAAACTGGTACAGCCCAGCGAATTGATGACACATGTGGTTGTTATCGCGGATACACAGCTTCATTCATTGGTTTTGCTCCTGCAGATAAACCAGCATATGTAATCAATGTGACAATTCAAGATCCAAAAGGCATGCACTGGGGTGGCGCACTCGGTGGTCCAGTTTTCAAGGAAGTGATGTCCTTCGTCCTGCAGTCACAAGGGGTTGCACCAACTCAGGATAAGATAAAAAAAGTTGCCCTCAATGAAGCGCAGTTACTTGCACAGAATAAGGTCATACGTGTTAAGACCAATTGAAACCTTCGAGGTTAGCCTAGAGTCGATCCGCTCACTGATCGATGGAGAAATCATTGGCGATTCTTCAATTCAAGTGAATGGATTGTCTCAATCAAGCAAAGATATTCAGCCTGGAGATCTATTTATTGCTCTACCTGGAGAGAATTTTCATGGAGCAGAGTTTGCCTCCGATGCTATTGCCAAAGGCGCTGTTGCTGTCTTAAGTGATTCTTTGGGAGCATCAAAAATTAAAAGCCTGCCAGTGATCGTCTCAAATAATCCAAGGCGTGCTGCCGGAGTAGTGAGTGCGTGGTTTTACCGGGAACCAATGCGTGATTTGTACAGTGTGGGTGTAACGGGAACCAATGGAAAGACCACAGTTACAACTTTGCTACATCAAATCATGACTGGGGCCGGTCGCGAAAGCGGACTAATTGGAACAGTTGAAACCCTTATTGGTTCAGAAGCAATAGAGAGTGTGAGAACCACTCCTGAAAGCAGTGAGATACAGGCTTTGTCAGCTGTAATGCGCGAGCGACACATGCGCAATTTGGTAATGGAAGTCTCAAGTCACGCTATGGCACTTGAACGAATTCGAGGCAGTCATTTTGCCGTTGTCGGATTTACAAATCTTTCACAAGATCACTTAGATTTTCATAAAAATATGGAGAGTTACTTTACAGAAAAAGCAAAGCTATTTTCTTTTGAGTACGCAGATCTTGCAGTGATAAACATTGATAGTGAATATGGAGTAAAACTGGCGAAGCAAACTGACTTGCCTATTGTGAGCCTCTCACGATTGGATACAACTGCGAATTGGCATTACACAAAGATTTCTCGGGATTACGTTGGTGCCCATGTTGCAATCCGAGGAACCGGTGGAATCCTGATCGAAGGCAAAGTTCGGCTTTACGGTGGATATAACTATGACAACCTTCTCATGGCTGTAGCACTAGCTGTTGAGAGCGGAATCGACCCTCTCGATATATCAGCAATTCTTCCAACGTTATCTGGAGCTACTGGACGACTAGAAGCCGTTGCACTAGGGCAAAATTTTATTGCGATGATCGACTATGCACATTCCCCGGATGCGGTCTCAAGAGTATTGGAAACAGCTCACGAAATTACAGATGGTCGAGTGATTGCAGTTTTAGGCTGCGGGGGAGATCGGGATTCTTCAAAACGGCAACTAATGGGAAAGGCACTTCACGAAGGTGCCGATGTATCAATCTTTACAAGTGATAATCCTCGAAGCGAGAAACCAAAAGATATT
>CAIUSQ010000170.1 GCA_903901905.1 uncultured Actinomycetes bacterium | reverse complement strand
CTATCTTTATCAAGTTCGATAATGACCTTTCCGACTTTACCTTCAAGGATATTTATTTTTATCACACCGTCCACGACATCTTGAGGTGGGATAACCGCCTGGGCCGTTCGTCCGATCTGCGTGTAGAGCGCGGTTACTGCATTGGCAGCATCACGAATTTGTTCAAAGGTAAGTTCACGATTTTCAAAGGGTGCAAGGGCCCTATCTATCTGTTTACGGTCAATAAGTGTCGCGCCTGAAATCACGAATTTCGTTACCGCGATTGTTTCCTTGCTTGACTCAGGCTTTGTTGGAGCTGGATCTTTCTTCGATGAATCGATCGGCACTTCTCGTGGGGTGCTTCGCTCAACTTCGCGCTGAAGTTGCTGTTGCAGGGCGCCCGCGTCGGGCACCTGCGCGTGCGACAGATTACAGGCGAGCGTTGCAACCGCAACGCTCGCATACAGATCACGCCTCTTTATCTGCAGAACAGTACGTAAGGGATTCAAAATTATTTTTCGACATTTTTAGTTAATATAAAATTTTGTCGGAGTAGCCAGGTCATGGCAATCCCCAGAAAGCGGGATAGAAATCAACAAACGAATTCTTAGCTCAATCTTGCATAAAAGCGATTAAAGCAGCTAGATCACCTACACCCAGTTTCGTATAAACATTTTTTTTATACTGCTTCACAGTGTCGAGAGAAAGGCCCATCTCGATCGCTATCCTGGGGTTCGCATAACCTTGCGTCATTAATTGGCAAGCCTCACGCTCACGGGGTGCGAGCCGCTTTAATCGCTCTGTCCGTACGCTCTCTCTATAGGTTTTAGCCAGATTCACTCTTTGCAACTCGAGCGCTCGCTCTACCGAAACAAGTAGGGCCTCCACAGCAAACGGTTTCTCTAAGAAATCAATAGCGCCTTGCCTCATTCCGAGAATCGCTTCCTGAACGGTGCTTTCTCCAGACATGAAGATCAAAGGAATGCCTAGGTTTGCCTCAATCAAATCCTGCTGCAACTCAACCCCCGATTTGCCCGGCATCCGAACATCGGTAATTAATACGGCCGGCCAGCAAATATTTGAGAACTGTAATAGTTCTTGTGGACTACCAAAAACCCAGACCTGGTATCCCAAACTAACGAATGCGTGACGCAAGCTGTCCCTGAACGACGCATCGTCATCCAAAATATACAAGTAGCCTTTGTTCTCTGAGCTCATGGCGCGTAGATTCTTACAAAGTCTAAGAAATCAAGCCATCCCTCTTTAGTGGGATGAGAATTTCAAAAGAGCTCCCACCGCCGAGTCTCGGGCTAAATGCAATTCTCGCACCAGTTCTACTTAGAATTTGATGGCTCAACCACAAACCGATTCCTAATCCGTCCTTTTTGTTTGTATTAAAAAGTTTGAATAAAGTTGGGGCTCTATCTAACGCAATACCTGGACCATTATCTTCAACGTAGACTCGTATGAAGTTGGACGGCTCCAGTTTCGATGCACTAACCCAAATTTCTTTAGTTCGATTGGATCCATCCACAAGCTCTAACGCGTGGATCGCATTGTTAATTAGATTCAAAAAAACCTGTTGTAATTCCACCTGACGACCAATCACCTCAGCATGAATTAGACTCGTGTGGACCAAAATCCCATTCTCTAAACATTGCTTCCGTGAAAGACTGATAACGGTTTCCAGCGCTTCACGCAAACCAGTCGTCTCCAGGTCATTGTGCTCATGCAAGAATATGCTCCGTAAGGACTTGATAATTTCTGCAATCCGCTCATTATCT
>CAIUSQ010000169.1 GCA_903901905.1 uncultured Actinomycetes bacterium | reverse complement strand
GTCAACGCGCGCGAGCACGCTGATTTCGACAGTGCACGAGTGACTAAACATAGAGTCACCACCGAGGCCGATGTCGCACCATGGCGTGTGAACTGACACCAACTAGGCGAGATTCAATGAGCAACTGATCAAGATCAGTCTACTCGTCATTACTCCGAGTATTAATTCGTAGATAGGGATCCATCACGGCATAGCGTTCTTAATTTATTTAGAACTATTCTTAACGTGGATGGTGTCTGAATGCCCCGTCAGGTCAGCCACTCCAATATGAGGAGTGCACAGTCAGAGTTAATTCTCTGCACCTGGATTGCTGCACATCCTCATTACCTTGTTGTCGCTGATGCGTCTCTCCAGATACGTCTCAGCGCATCCGACAGTCCGTTCCGTAGTGTTTTTAGATAGATCGTATTATCGCTTAGGCCATTTATGAGTCGGTGCTGTGCCTTACCAAGGTTGTGGTAGGGCATGTTCATGAAAAGGTGATGCGTGGCATGATACCGCAGACCTAGTGGAGCCCACAGCTCAGTAGTAAAGACGTTACCAGAGATATTGATTGAATCGAGATACTGTTCGGCGAAGCTCATCCTGTGTTCACCTGGGTTTTGGTAGGCATGCGCAGCGAGCGTACGTATCGAGTTGAGAAAGAAAATGGTCATGCAGATTATGTACCAGAGAATGAGCACCTGGTAGGGTAGGAGGTCTAACGCGATGAAGGTCATGAAAGCCGCCACAAACAGGAAGGCCCAGAACTCCTGGAGTCGCCAGTTCTTGTCATTGCGGATGGTATTTTCTGCGCGCCTGTAATTCATATCGATGGTGAGAGAAGACATACGCTCCCAAACAATCTTACGCAGAGATGGAATCAAATAAGAAATCGGCGTCAATAGCAAAAATCGACCGATAAAGAGTAATGGCAAAGCAAATGACAGCAAGATATGACTGATCATCTCCATCGGATTTCGGGTGGCAAATGGGATGTATTCTCCATCCCTGCTGGTGCCATAGATATCGGGCTTGTGATGATCGCTATGAACGCCATCATAAGTAAAGGATGGAACCAATAATGGGATCCCACAAATGAGATTCCATACCAGCCTGAATGTTCGGAATGTGCCTTTCTTTAGGTGTGCGAGCTCATGAACAAAAATCACTGCACGATAAAGGGAAAGTATTGCGACCAGACAAGGCAGGATCTGCCAGACAGAGAATAGGGGGGTATACAGAGCAGTTAGAAAAGCAGCCCATCCTAGCGTGATATGGAAGAGAAAGTCTGCCCAGTAGATCCAGGGGTTGGGCATCATCAGATCACGGACCAGTTCATGCGCTTCTCTAAGTGGAAACTCCTTGGCATCAACCGTACCCATCACCTGCCGAGTCTTCTCGATGGTCGATGTATCATGGTCTCGATCAAGGGGATTATGATTTTGTGATTGCGGTTGTTGCATACGCTGGATGATCAAGATTTATCTAACTCTTCAAATAATAGCTTATTCGAATTCCCTATTAGCAAAAAACGCGGCCTCAACCGTGAAGTTGAGGCCGCGTTGGGTTTATTACGACCCTGTAAGTTTCTTACTTGCTGGGTGCTGCTTTCTTGACTTGTTTCATCATGTCATCATCCCACTTGCCTTCTACCATCATATGAGCGGCAGCTCCTAACAATACTGCCTCGATCAAGT
>CAIUSQ010000168.1 GCA_903901905.1 uncultured Actinomycetes bacterium | reverse complement strand
GAGGAGTTCAGTCTAGATGATGGCTAGAAAATAAATTGCAACGTGGCGAAATTGGCAACACAGGGGTAATCGGCATAGGGTTCGCGACATGCCTAAGAAGCCTGTTAAGAAAGCGGTCGTAAAGAAGGCGGTAGCAAAGAAAGCCGCTCCGGCCAAAAAAGCTGTAAAGAAGGCTTCTAAAAAGGCGACTACCAACAAGAAGCCGATCAAAAAAGCTGCTCCAGTTAAGAAGGCTGCTAAAAAAGCGATAGCAAAGAAAGCTGCTCCGGCCAAAAAATCTAGCGTAAAGAGCATTCCTGTAAAGAAGGCCTCGGGCAAAGGCTTTCCATCAAAAACAACTTTAACTGTTGATGAAAAATCTCAAACTGTTTCAGTTTCAACTGTAACTGCAACAGTTGTAGCCCCAGTTGTCGAAGAGCGACGGTTGGTTATGCCACCGCCACCACGACCTGTGAAAAGTGGAAAAAAGATTGCTCCACTCAAACCAATCAAGAGTGCACCCGTTCCTGTTGTTGCCACTGAAACTGAGACCCCGTGGTCGGCCGCAGAGCTCAAGGCTGTCAGAGCAGAGATTTCCAAAGAGCTAGATCGATTGCGCAAAGAGCTGGCTATTGTCGAATTAGAAATGGACGAACTCATTCAAGAATCTGGTGAGGGCGCAGGCGATGACCAAGCTGATGCTGGAACTAAAACTTTCGAACGCGAACATGAGATGTCATTGGTAATCAACGCTCGTGACATGGTTTTACAAACTGAACGGGCTTTAGAGAGAATTGATTCCAAGAACTATGGAAATTGCGAAGAGTGTGGATCTCCGATTGGTAAAGCACGCCTTCAAGTATTTCCACGTGCAACGTTGTGCATGCTTTGTAAACAGAAGGAAGAGCGGCGCTAACTGTGCAGTATTGGCGCACACTTTATGGTGTTGCCTGGTTTGTTTGGGTTCTAGATCTTGCAACCAAGTTATGGGCCGTTAGCACGCTTTCGGATCGTTCCAACATCAAAGTCCTCGGCGATTTTTTTCAACTAACGCTAGTGCGAAACCCTGGAGCAGCTTTTTCTATTGCCGAGGGTGCGACAATCTTTTTAACTCTCTTTGGATTCCTTGTCTTGGCAATAATCTTCTATTACTCAGTCAAAATTACCTCTAAGGGTTGGTCGGTAGTACTTGGTTTGGCCATGGGTGGAATATTGGGAAACCTTGTAGATCGTATTTTTCGTGAGCCAGGTGTACTAAGAGGTCATGTAATTGATTGGCTCCAAGTGCCAAACTTCCCAGTGTTTAACATTGCTGATTCGGCAATAGTCGTGGCTGCTGGAATTTCAATGCTCCTGTCATTGCGAAATATTCCACCAATAACAAGAGTAAAGTCAGATTTATGAGTCAAAGAGAGCTGCGAACACTGTCAGTACCTGAGGGTGTTGCAGGAGAGCGAATCGATAGCGCCCTAACTCGGGTACTCGGTCTTTCCCGAACTTCTGTGGTGAAACTTCTAGAAGATGGCGACATCACAACAAATGGCAAAGTTATGCCAAAGTCAGAACGTGTGATTGCTGGCCAAGTAATCGAAGTATTGATGCCTGCTCCATTAAACAGTGAACCAATTCCCTTAACTCCAATTCAAGGTTTAAGTATTGTCTACGATGACAACGACATTGTTGTCATCGATAAGCCTGTAGGTTGCGCTGCTCATCCAAGTCCTGGCTGGACTGGTCCAACAGTAATAGGGGCTTTAATGGCAGCTGGATACTCTGTTTCAACTTCTGGTCCTGCAGAAAGACAGGGAATTGTTCATCGATTAGATGTTGGAACCAGCGGCCTGATGATTGTTGCAAAAAGTGATCAAGCCTTTCATGCACTAAAAGATGCATTTAGAAACAGAACTGTTTCAAAGATTTATCACGCACTTGTTCAAGGACATATGGATCCTTCCACCGGAACTATCGATGCACCTATCGATCGACACCCAAAAGAAGATCATCGGTTCGCAGTGGTTGCAACAGGTAAAGAGTCAATAACTCACTATGAAGTTATGGAGTTTTATCGCGCTGTATCAATGGTCAAGATTGAATTAGAAACTGGGCGCACTCACCAAATTAGAGTTCACTTTTCTGCGCTGCACCATCCTTTAGTGGGGGATACAACATATGGAGCAGATCCAGTTTTGGGAAAGAGCCTTGGGATGGCCAGGCCTTGGCTACATGCGGCCGAGCTTTCCTTTGCCCACCCTGTGACTCATTCCAGACTCAACTTCACGGCTCCATATCCTGCCGATCTCACACGCTCACTGGCGTTGCTTTCCGACGCGGTTCTGCCTTAGCCACTAATCTCGCCAATCATGTCTAGAGATAATTTCGTACATCTGCACGTACACACCGAGTATTCAATGCTCGATGGTGCTGCTCGTATAAATGAACTTATGGCAGAAGTGAAGTCACAGGCGATGCCAGCTATCGCGATGACTGATCATGGCAATGTGTTTGGGGCCTTTGAATTCTACAAAGCAGCAAAGAAAGCTGACGTAAAACCAATCATAGGCATTGAAGCCTATGTCGCACCAGAGTCACGCCTTGATAAGAAACGCGTGCAATGGGCTTCCGGAGGCGAAGATGATGTTTCCGGT
>CAIUSQ010000167.1 GCA_903901905.1 uncultured Actinomycetes bacterium | reverse complement strand
GTTCAAGAAGGGGTTCTCCTCTGATAATGTTGATCGCATAGTAACCTTGGTTGTCAACAAGATTCGTGGAACATTCCGCTCCGCTGCAGTAAAAGCTCCAGGGTTTGGTGACCGTCGCAAGTCAATGCTTCAAGACATTGCAATCCTTACAGGTGCAACAGTTATTACTGAAGAAGTTGGACTTCGTCTAGATACTGCTGAGATGGAACTATTGGGTCGTGCACGCAAAGTTGTTATCAGCAAGGAAGAGACAACAATTGTTGAAGGCGCTGGCGATGAAGCTCAGATTAAGGGCCGTGTTCAGCAAATTCGCACAGAAATAGAAAACTCTGATTCAGATTATGACCGCGAGAAATTGCAAGAGCGTCTTGCAAAACTAGCCGGTGGTGTTGCCGTTATCAAAGCAGGTGCTGCAACTGAGGTTGAACTCAAAGAGCGTAAGCACCGCATTGAAGATGCAGTACGAAATGCAAAGGCTGCAGTTGAAGAAGGAATCGTTGCTGGTGGTGGAGTAGCTCTACTACAAGCAGGTGCAGCAGTATTTAAGAAACTCTCTGGATTAACCGGTGATGAAGCAACGGGTGCAAAGATTGTTGAATATGCAATCGAAGCGCCAATTAAGCAGATTGCAATCAATGCAGGACTCGAAGGCGGAGTTGTAGTGGAGAAAGTTCGCCACCTTCCAGTTGGTCATGGCTTAAATGCTGCAACTGGTGAATACGTTGACATGATTAAATCTGGAATTATTGATCCAGCAAAGGTGACACGTTCTGCATTGCAAAACGCGGCATCAATTGCGGCGTTGTTTATTACAACAGAGGCAGTCATTGCAGATAAGCCAGAGAAGAGCTCACCTGCCCCACAAGGCGGCGGAGATATGGACTTCTAAGGCACCGCTAAAGTAATTAAAAGAGCACCGCCGGCGCGAACTACCAGTTAACTGGCTCAGAAATAAGCCAATTAACGCGAGGGCGGTGTTCTGCTTTATCCTTATCCCATGGCTAAGAAACCAAGCGTAAAAAAAATCTTCCAGCGTTCATCAAAAAACGTTGTCGAGGCCTTCGACGCGAGTGAACTTGCCCTTGCCGCAATTGTTGAGCAAGCGGAAAAATCAACGCATGTTGGCGGATTTGTTTCTGTTGAATTCGATGATGAAAACCGCGTTGCCACATATCTTTATGAAGCACATCTTGCAGGTTATAAAGGTTGGCGATGGTGTGTAACTGTTGCAAAAGTTGACGAAGATTCAGCTCCAACTATTTGTGATGTTGTAGTTCTACCAGGTCCAGATGCATTGCAACCACCAGAGTGGATTCCATATCTTGATCGAATTCTTCCTGGTGATGTAGGAGTTGGTGACATTGTTCCGAGTTCAATCTCAGATACTCGTTTAGTTCCAGGACAGCAAAGTCTTCCGCAGGATGAAGAACTTGATACTGCTTTAGCCATTGAACTTGGTTTTGGTCGAGCACGTGTCATGTCAATCGAAGGACGCGATCAAGCAGCAAAGCGTTGGCATGACGGGGAGCGCGGACCAAAAGCACCTGTTGCGCAGTCGGCACCAAAGCCATGTCATAGCTGTGGCTTCTTTATTCCAATTGCTGGATCACTTCGATCAACTTTTGGCGTATGCGCCAATGCCATTTCACCCGATGATGCTCGTGTCGTGAGCGTAGATCACGGCTGCGGTGCACATTCGGAAGCGACCTTCACGGAGCCGGTGTTAAACTAAGCACCTGTTATCGCAACCGCGATACCGATTCAAACGAATGAAATATTCACAAGATATTCATAAGTTACGAACGAGATAAACAGGAACAAAAAAGCAAGTGTTAGGTAGAACTAGCGCTCAGCAACATCAGGACAGAATTAGCAAACTAGTAAAGAAAGAGAGCTCACAATGCCTACAGGACATGTCAAATGGTTCTCACTTGAAAAGGGTTTTGGTTTTATTGCAAATGATGAAGGCGAAGATGTTTACCTAGCTGCAACATCACTTCCTGAAGGCGTTGCAACAGTTAAGCCTGGAACCAAACTAGAGTTTTCAATTGCAGATAGTCGCAAAGGCCCACAGGCAATGTCAGTACACATAATTGATGCACCTCCGTCTCTTGTCGAA
Source organism: uncultured Actinomycetes bacterium (assembly GCA_903901905.1). The sequence goes on along the minus strand of CAIUSQ010000167.1, from coordinate 7,527 downwards.
AACTCCCGTGCAAACAGTGATGACCTTGCTGCGATGATTGAAGATACGATCAAAATGTTAGATCGAGTTGGAAACGGTTTACGTAGTGGTCGCCATCCAAATCCACAAGAAACCGATCGACTTGGTCGAGTATTGCGCGGAATCGCATCACAGCTAGGTGCTTGAGCGCAAGCAATTATTTCGCTGGTTTCAAATCAGTGCATTAAAAAATCAGCGTATTAAGTTTGTATTAAATGCCAGATCGTCGATTGCGACGAATTGTGTAACGAATTCCGAAAAGTCCAAGAGCCGTGCCTGAAACACAGGTCCAAATTATTTTGGAATTAGCACCTACTGCAATTGAGATGACACCAGCAGCTATCCAGCATGAAGTTCCAATAGCGACTAGGGTTACAACATTGCGTAGGCGAGTAGTCATGGAAGTAGAGTAATGCGTTTTAAGGTTAAAGTAGATGGCAATATACGATCATTTCGCCACCGCAATTACAGAATTCTCTTTCCCGCAAATGCTGTTTCAAATATTGGAACCTGGGCACAACGTGTGGCACAAGATTGGCTTGTTCTAGAGCTTACAAACAACAGCGGAACCTATCTTGGATTAGTTTCTGCTGTTCAATTTTTACCTATACTTCTTTTCTCACTTCATGGCGGAAAGTTTGCAGATCGATTCAATAAGCGAAAGGCATTGATTCTTACCAACGTACTAGGCGGGGCATCCTCTCTTGTATTGGGTGTCTTGGTAGTCACTGAATCTGTACTCCTTTGGCAAGTCTTTGTATTGGCCGGTGTGCTTGGACTCTCAAATGCAATTGACGGTCCTGTTCGACAGTCCTTTACATCTGAAATTGTTGGCCCAGATGATCTTGCAAATGCTGTCTCACTAAACTCAGCAAATTTCAATGCTGGACGTTTAATTGGGCCAGCGGTATCAGGTGGGCTAATCGCAGCATTTGGAACAGGACCATCATTTCTCATAAATGCTCTTTCATACCTTTTTGTTATTGCAGCTTTAATTAAACTCAATGAAAAAACATTTTTTCGCCAAGATCAAGAGAAATCAGATGGAAATATTCGGGAAGGCATTAAATATGTAAAGTCTCGGCCAGATATCTATGTGGTTTTACTCATTGTTTTATTTGTTTCAACTTTTGGACTTAACTTCCAGATCTTTAATGCACTAATGGCAACAAAAGAGTTTGGGTTAGGACCTGCAAGTTTTGGACTCATGGGAACTTTTGTTGCAATTGGATCACTTACTGGAGCAATTGGATCTGCTCGATTAGAAAGATTCAGAAGCACAAAGTTTGTCATCAAAGGTGGAATCGTCTTTTCAACATCGATAATCATTCTTTCCGTCCTTCCAACATTTACTGTTTATATGATCTGGCTACCTATATGTGGATTGAGTGCTCTGACTACTTTAGTATCGGCAAACTCATTAGTTCAGACAAGTTCTGACACTGCGATTCGTGGACGCGTGATGGGCTTGTATCTACTTGTTTTCATGGGAGGTACACCATTTGGAGCACCGCTAATTGGCGTAACAACTGAGCTAATTGGCATACGTCCAACTATCACAATCTGCGGGACTATTTCATTAGTTGCATCGATTTTAGTTTGGTTTATCTATAAAAACAGGGTTACTCCACCAGCAGATATTTCTGTCGCTGCTGTTTTAAAGAGCGTTAATCGCAATTAATACCAGTAAACCAAAGAGAGCAACAACAGTCACAATACGCCTTGTTTTATAATTCATACTGATTCCTTAACGTGTGATGGTACTAGTTTAATTATGGCAAAGGCAACAATAATCAATACAAAAACCATTACGTAAGCTCGAGAGATGCCGTATATATCCCCTAATAATCCTAATAAGAAGGGTGCCCCAGCTATCGCAATTCCAGCTGCAAGTGAGGCCCTTCCGATTGCTAAATCGGGTCGTCCTTGACTCAAGCCAATCAGTCGAATTGAAGAGAGTGCAAACTGCATTGAAACACCAAGTCCAACAACGAACAAACAAATTAATGAGAGCACCATGTTATGTGAGAGCCAGAAACCTAAGAATCCGAAGAATTGAATGGCAATTATTGATAGCAGTTGATTGTCTAATGACAGGTGCTTTAGAACCAACCCTCCATACCAACGTCCAACTCCCATTCCGGTACCTAAGGCAACGATTGCAACTGTCGAGACTGCTGCACTTGAGCCGACACGTTCTTTTAAAAGAGCTGCAGCCCAAAAAGAGGTTGCAAATTCTGCTGATATACATGCAATAAAAGCAACCCAAGAAATCCAAAATATTGGCGAGAGTTTTCCACCCTGTGGGCCATCTTCATGCGGAATGTGTTCCTTTAAATCTTTATCTCGTCCAACAATAAAAAGTATGAGTGCAACGGGAAGAGCCAATAGCAAGCCTAAACGCCAAAGATTTGGATAAACAATTGCAATTGTGCCAATCAACGCTGTTCCGATAACAAAACCAACAGATGCAATTCCATTTGCTTGAGGAATGGCCACTTCTGCAGACTTTCCATAGTGATGTGACATTTTTGTAAGCATTGTATTGATGGTTAATGAAGTACCAAAGCCAGTTAATAAAGTTGCAGGCAAGGTTATATAAACAGGTGGTGAGAGAACGAAGATTAAGAGCCCAAAACTAAAGATTGTTAACCCAATCCAGCTTGCCCTTTCACGTCCAAATTTGTGAGCAATGTGCGGATTAGCCCATCCGGCACAGATTGAGGCAATTCCCATTGCAGTGCCGTGTAAACCAGCGATTGTCAGCGAAGTACCTTGATCTGCACGCAGTAATGATTGCGCAGGGCCAAATCCACCCAAGTAAAAGTTTACAACTGCAGTTTGGACCGCAACAATCCAGAAAAATCTATCCCGCTGAAAACTCTTCGGCATTACAGAGCAGCAACAACGTAATCAATGCACTTTGTAAGTGCTTCAACATCACTTGGATCTACTGCTGGGAACATTCCAACTCTTAGTTGGTTCTTACCCAATTTGCGATATGGCTCAGTATCTACTATTCCATTTTCACGAAGTGCAGCAGCAATCTTGGTAGCATCGATTGCATCATCAAAGTTAATAGTTCCAACGACCTTTGAGCGCATAGCAGGATCTGTTACAAATGGTGTTGTGTAGCTGTTTTTCTCGGCCCAGGAGTACAAAATATTAGAAGATTTCTCACTTCGGCCTGCTGCAAAAGATAACCCACCATTGGAATTCATCCATTCGATCTGCTCTGCCAAGAGCATGAGAGTTACTAGTGCAGGCGTGTTATATGTCTGATCTAGGCGTGAATTTTCAATTGCTATATCAAGGTCAAAAAAGGCTGGGACCCAACGCCCACTCGCTTTAATTTTTGTAACACGTGCAATAGCAGCAGGGGACATGATTGCAATCCAAAGTCCACCGTCTGAAGCAAAAGATTTTTGTGGAGCAAAGTAGTAGGTATCAAACTCTTTTGCATCAACCATCAGACCACCAGCTGCAGATGTAGCATCAACTAAAACAAGAGCCCCATCGGAACCCATGGGGCGAATAATTGGCATTGCAACGCCCGTACTTGTTTCATTATGTGTGAGTGCATAAACATCGATTCCTGCTTCAGCTACTGCAACTGGGTGCGCACCTGGTTCAGTCTTAATAACTGTTGGTTCACCAAGAAATGGCGCTTCTTTTGCGGCAGATGCAAACTTTGATGAAAACTCACCGAATACAAGGTGCTGTGATCGAGATTCAATTAATCCAAAAGTCGCAATGTCCCAAAACGCTGTTGATCCACCATTGCCAAGAATTACTTCATAACCTTCTGGAAGATTAAATAGTGAAGTAAGTCCTTCACGCACACGCATGACTACATTCTTAACAGGCTTTTGACGGTGTGAAGTTCCAAGAATTGTGTTGCCAGATTTAGAAAGTGCAGCTAATGCTTCTGGTCGAATCTTGGATGGGCCGCAACCGAAACGACCGTCAACTGGCTTAATCTCTGCTGGAATGATGATGCTCATGCGCTAAGACTACGGGTAGTACCTCGTTAGTTCCCAATCGGAGTTGGTACTGGTTCGTTCATAGCGCAAGCGATCATGAAGTCTTGAGTATCGTCCTTGCCAAAATTCAATATTGAGTGGAACAACACGATAGCCACCCCAATATTCAGGGCGCGGAACAATTGAACCTTCCGGCCATTTAGTTGCTGCGCCTTCATAGCGTTGTTCTAATTCCGCCCGTGATGACAATGGTGCTGATTGATGACTGGCCCATGCACCAATTTGTGAACCCCATGGTCTCACCGCAAAGTAGTCATCTGATTCTGATGCAGAAGTTTTTTCAACAATTCCACTCACTGAAACTTGTCGTTCCATTGCATACCAAGGAAATAGAAGAGATACATTTTCATTAACATTCATGGCATGTGCTTTGCGAGACTCATAGTTTGAGAAGAAAGTGAAGCCTCCTTCTGAAACATCTTTGAGCAAAACAGTTCTTGTACTTATTTGATTATCAGGGTACATAGTTGAAAGCACCATTGCATTTGCTTCAACGATCACAGAGTTTTCATAAGCTTGTTTCAACCAAATTGAAAATGCTTCGAATGGGTCGCCAGGTAAGCTCTCCATACCTACGTCGCTATAGGAACGGCGCATCGCTCGAATCTGATCCCGAGTGAAACCATCATTTTCCATGGGCTAATCGAACCTCATTTTCAACTTCTTCGCATTATGGATCTCTGTGATTTAATCATCCCATGCCCAAGGCGAAGTGTTCAATCATGTGGTTTCGCAGAGATCTTCGCGTCAATGATCATCCTGCGTTGCTAGCAGCAATTGAATCTGCCGAGACAGTTATCCCGCTATTTATTTTAGACAAGCAACAAATCTCTGAGGCAGGAGACAAACTCTTGGCATATATGGGTGAATCTCTGCGTGGGCTGGATGAATCACTTGGAAATAGATTGCACATTATTGAGGGCGATCAAGTTGAAATTTTAAAGGAACTAATGGCTCAGTATCAGGTGCAAGAAGTTCATATTTCAGCCGAGTATGAAAGATACGGTGCACAAAGAGATGCAAAAGTTGAAGCATCTGGAATTACACTGGTTAGAACTGGATCTCCTTATGCAGTTGCACCCGGTAGAGTTTTAAAATCAAGTGATGGCACTGCCTATAAGGTCTATACGCCGTTCTATAAAGGTTGGCGCGCACACGGTTGGCGCGCACCAGCAATAACACCAAAGAAATTTGATTTAGTAGAACCAACCGCTAAGTATCGTGCTTTCCCTGACTTTCCCGAAGAATTAGGAACGCATGTAATTGAAGCCGGAGAAAAGGCAGCGTTAAAGCGCTTCGCAACATTTGAAAAGAGTGGATTAGATTCTTACGACGAGGCCCGTAATTTAGCTGGAATTGATGGAACATCAAAAATGAGTACCTATTTAAAGTTTGGTGAAATTCATCCACGCACTCTCTTGCAAAATCTTGGAGAAAGCAAAGCCCATGACACTTTCCGAAAAGAGATTGCATGGCGAGAGTTCTATGCAGATGTTCTTTTCAATAATCCAAACACCGATACTGATTACTACGCACCAAAATTTGCACAGATGCGCTATGACAAACCAGGCAAAGAGTTTAAAGCTTGGTGTGAAGGCAAAACGGGCTACCCATTTGTCGATGCCGCCATGCGCCAATTAGTGATTGAAGGATGGATGCATAATCGCACACGGATGGTCGTAGCATCTTTCTTGGTCAAAGATTTACATCTAGAGTGGCAGTTGGGCGAACGTTTTTTTGCCGAACATCTTGTTGATTACGATGTTGCATCTAATGCACATGGTTGGCAATGGACTGCAGGATGTGGAACCGATGCTTCTCCTTACTACCGCATTTTCAATCCCATAGAACAAGGCAAACGCTTTGATGCAAATGGTGATTACATTCGCAAGTATGTTCCAGAACTAGCTCATCTCTCTTCTGACCAAATAAACGAACCTTGGCTTTTTCTGGATGGTTATAGCAAGGGATACTGCGAACGTATAGTTGATCATGCGGTAGAAAGATTAGAGTCTTTGGCTAGATTGCAAGAGATTAAAGCGGACAAACCCCTAGACCCTCGCGCTTAGCTTTATACATTGCAGTATCCGCGCGAAGTAAAAGATCTGGATCTCCAGTATTTTTTGCTACCCCAATACTGACACCTAAGTGAATCTCTTTGCTGTCAATATGTATTGGATAAGAAAGTGTTGCTCGAAGTGCAAGTGCAATTTCTATTGCACTCTCATGTAAACCTTCAATTAGAACTCCAAATTCATCTCCCCCAAGGCGTGCGAGAAATGCGCCATGTGGTAAAGCACGATCAAATCTGCGTGCAACTTGTTTGAGAACTTTGTCTCCAATTTCATGACCATACATATCATTTATTGGTTTGAAGCCATCAAGATCTAGCAAGAGCAAAGAGCCCTCTTTGTTTACAAACTCTTCAATCTCAGAGATTAAACGCCTCCGATTTGGCAATCCCGTCAGCTCATCAGTTCGAGCTAACAATCTCTCTGTGCCTATATGGCGCGATTGATTCATCGCAGTTGCTAATCGGGAAAATGCCAGCACAAGAGTTATCACTGCCGGTAATGCAACATAGCGGGGAAGATAGTTGGGCTGCAACGCAAAGAGTGCAAGAAGTGTTGCACTCAAAAAAACTGAAAGGGTAATAAAGATCGGATTTCTTGATTCAGCTACAGTCGGATTTGTTTGCTCTACATTCACATCTAAATGCCAAAAACTCTCTGAGATCAGAACGAGTCCTAACAACCATCCATCATCGACTAACCCGCCTATCGAATAGTAGGCGTATGTATCGATTGAAAGATAAAGAAAATCTGTAAGAACAAATGAAGTAATACCGGTAACCAGAATAAGGGAAGCAGAATAAAAGTTTCGAATACAAAAAAGTGATAGAACAATCGCTACTAACAAAAGATCTGCTAGAGGGTAGGCGAGAGGGTAAAAGAATTTCATGAAGGGTTGATCAAGTGATGGCAAAACTTGAGGAAGTAAAACTGCAGCTCCAAACGTAGTTATCCCAAAGCCAATGATCGCGCTATCTAGAATTTCACTTTTCTTGTACGTTGATTGACCACGAATTATTCGAACTGAGCCAATAACAATAAATGGGTAAAAAACAAGATACATGAGCTCTCCAAAAGAAGTTAGAAGAGTTGTAGCAAAGTTGTAATGTGCAAAACTGGCAATCATTGAACCAATAAGCCAAGCCAGAATTCCTAAAGCGATAGCAAATTTTGCGGCAGAAAACTCGAGCTTTGGTGACAGTGCAATTGAGATGATTGCAGAGAGTCCAACTAAGTTATAAAGAAGAACTTCCGTCCAAATGGATTGGTTCGTAACTCTCAAGATTAGGTGAAGTACAAGCAATGCTGGTCCGAGTAATCGAACTATGCGCATGCCTACATAGTAAGAACACGCAACTCACTTAAGAATAGGGGAAGCCTTAGTAAAAATTAGT
>CAIUSQ010000166.1 GCA_903901905.1 uncultured Actinomycetes bacterium | reverse complement strand
CTGCGCCCAGAGGAAGTTAATAAACTGGTAGAAGAGCGTGGGGATGAAGTCGTCTTCTTTGACGGCAGAAACGCCTTTGAAGCAAAGGTTGGAAAGTTTAAAGATGCGATCGTTCCTCAGGTCGAAACCTCGCATGATTTTGTTGCTGAGATTGACAGTGGAAAGTATGACCACTTAAAAGATAAACCAGTTGTCACATATTGCACTGGCGGAATTCGTTGTGAGATTCTCTCCGTTGTCATGAAAAACCGTGGCTTCAAAGAGGTTTATCAGATGAAAGGTGGGATCGTTCGCTACGGTAACAAGTACGGTGATGATGGTCTCTGGGAAGGCTCTTTGTATACATTTGATGATCGCCTAACAATCGACTTTAGTGACCACACAAAGCTAATTGGTAGCTGCGCCGAATGTGGAGAAAAAACCAAGGCATTTAGAAACTGCCAAAAGCCAGAGTGTCATCAATTAATTTTGCTCTGTGATCCTTGCTATGAAGTTCACACAGAACGCCCTTGCAATCATGAACGCGAAGTTAAACGAAATCGCGAACTCATCGGATAAAGATCAGCCACAGCTACTTCTTTGGGCTACGCCTTAACTCAGTGATTGGATTCCACTCTCGAAGTGGAGTACGAGTTTTTTTTGGTGACAACATGAGAGCCAATAGAACCCAAAAGGTTCCGATGTATCCGAGTACTATCCAAGGAAGTACACGTCGTCCAAAAGCATAGGCACAAAGACCTGCAAAAATGCCGAAGAAAAGATGTTGGGCGTCAATAGCAATCATGTACAAAATCCTACTCAATTTATTCACAAAAATAATCTCCCTCCCCGCACAGTTAAGTGCGAGAAGGGAGATCTATTCTGTAGCCCCGAAGGGATTCGAACCCTCGTAGCTGCCTTGAGAAGGCAGAGTCCTAGGCCGCTAGACGACGGGGCCACATTCCATTGCTGGAAAGTTTTCCTAGAACTTCAAATGAACCAAACCGATATTAAGTTGTACTACATCTACTGCGCTGGGGTACCAGGACTCGAACCTAGACTTACTGAACCAGAATCAGCAGGGCTGCCAATTACCCCATACCCCAAGGTTGTGAAACCTTGTATAGCAAGGGCCAAGAATACCAGCGCTTTTATAGAGCCAGAGCCGTACTAATACGTGACAGGCACGCCTCTTTGCCCAACAACTCCATCGACTCAAATAACGGTGGTGAAATAACGCTACCTGTGGTCGCAATTCGCAGAGCGGTAAATGCAATTCGTGGCTTGAGTCCTAATTCTTCAATCAATGAAGCACGCAATGCTGCCTCAATATTTTCATGGCTCCATTGCAAAAGTCCCTCTAACTCCTTAATGGAGCGCTTAAGTATCTCTTTTGATCCTGAATCCGTTATTTTTGAAACACTGTCAGCATCAACTTCAAAGTTAGAAATAAATAAAAACTTGAGCATTTTTGGTACTTCACTGAGCACAATAATTCGCTCCTGAATGAGTGGAAGAGCCTTCTTGACCAGCTCAATTTCTTGACTACTCCCTTGAATCACATTGTCCTTTGTCAAAAATGGCAGTGACCATTTTAAAAACTCATCAATTGTTAGAGCTCGAATCTTGTCACCATTAATCGCTTCTAATTTTTTCATATCAAAGCGAGCAGGCGATGAGTGGACCTTCTCAACAGTAAACATCTGAGTTAACTCTTTCATCGTGATGTTTTCAACATCATCACCAGGTGACCAGCCTAGAAGGGCTAGATAGTTGCAAATCGCCTCTGGTAAAAAGCCCATATCTCGATACCAAGCAATAGAGGCCTCACCATTTCGCTTGGAAAGTTTGGCGTTATCGGTTCCCATCACAAATGGTAGGTGTGCAAAAACCGGATAGTCGGCAGGTGCTACTCCCATCGCTTGATAGACGCGAATCTGGCGAGGAGTTGAAGAAAGTAAATCTTCCCCCCGCAGCACATGAGTTACCTTCATCAAAATGTCATCCACGGCAACTGCCAATGTGTACAGCGGCGAACCATCCGCGCGCACTAAAACAAAATCAGGAACAAAATTGTGATCAAATGAGACGTCGCCTCGAATTAAATCTGTGAACGTAGTTGAGCCATCTGGCATTCGCATACGTACTACTGCGCCGCGTCCTTCTGCTTTATATGCATCAATTTGTGCTTGTGATAAATCTCGACAATGGCCGTTATAGCCCGGTGCAACATTGGCCTTACGTTGAGCTTCACGAACAGCTTCTAACTCATCTGGGGAGCAATAACAGTAATAGGCATCCTTTTGATCTAAAAACTTTTGTGCATAATCGGCGTAAATATCTAATCGCTGTGACTGTAAGTACGGACCATGATCACCGCCGACTTCCGGGCCCTCATCCCAGTCAAGACCTAACCACTTTAATGTCTCAATTGCGGCCTGAATGTACTCATCTGTAACCCTTACCGTATCGGTATCTTCGATTCGGAAAAGGAAAACTCCTCCGGTATGGCGAGCATATGCCCAATCAAATAGAGCGGTTCGAATATTACCCACATGAAGATCACCGGTTGGAGAAGGCGCAAATCTTACCTTTACAGCTTTGGTGCTCATTTATTGTGCAGCAACCTTATTTGTTAACTCTCCAAGTCCTTCAATTGCAACACTAACTTTTCCACCAACAACAATTGGTCCAATACCAGCTGGTGTTCCTGTCAAAATGATGTCGCCTGGTAAGAGTGTCATGACTCGACTTACAAAATTAATGATAGTAGGAATATCAAAGATCATGTCACTTAATTGAGCAGATTGCTTTAGATTCCCGTCAACTGAAGCAGTTAATCTTTGATTCCCCGGAATAAAATCTGTGTCAATCCAAGGGCCAATAGGGCAGAAAGTATCAAAGCCTTTGGCTCTGGTCCACTGGCCATCTTTTGCTTGAAGATCTCTAGCCGTTATGTCATTTGCAACCATGTAACCAAAAATCACATCACCAATTCGTTCCTTAGGAACATCTTTACAAATTCGTCCAATTACAATTGCAAGTTCAACTTCATGATCTACTCGTTCCGACATTTCAGGCCAGATTATGGTGTCATTAGGACCAATTACAGAGGTATTTGGCTTGAGAAAAATAATTGGCTCTTCAGGAACTTTCCCTGCCATTTCTGCCACATGATCGGCATAGTTTTTTCCAATGCAGACTACTTTGGAGCGCGGAATAATCGGCGCTAGCATTTTGACTTTCTCTTTTTCGATACGTGCTGCGGTCTTTTGAATCCCTGAGTAAATAGGATCTCCACTAATAACACTAATGAAGCCATCATCTTCAAGAATCCCAAAAAGTGGATCTTGACCTAGATTGGTATCTGGCCCTGGAGTGAATCTGACTATGCGCATTTGAGCATTCTAACCGTTATGTGGTCCAAGCTTTGCAAGGAGTTAAAAAGGAGGCTTTCTTGAGCTTTATTCAGCGTCTTCAATCTCATTTACTAAGCGTTCAACTAAAACAGAGGATATTCGACGGCGGCGACCTAAAGGTCGCTCTGATGTGATTACCCAACCATTCCAAGAGATTGTGCTGCCCGCAATTGGAACACGGCCTAACTTCTGTGCCATTAGTCCGCCAATGCTATCGATGTCCTCGTAATCAGATTTTTCTATCTCAATTTTTAACTCATCGGCTAAATCCTCTATGTGCAGGTTAGCTTTTGCGCGTGCCTTATCTGGTGTTAACCAGGTGAACTCATCTTCACCATCATCAAATTCGTCCTCAATCTCACCAACAATCTCTTCAATTATGTCTTCAATCGTGATGATGCCTGCAGTACCACCATACTCGTCAACAACTATTGCAAGGTGGATTTGATTCTTCTGCATCTCGCGTAACAGGTCATCGGCCATCTTGATTTCGGGTACAAAATTTGCAGGACGCATGTGTTTTTCAATTGTCTCGTTCTGTTCAGCATCACGATGATCCAGTGCTCGTTTAGCTAAATCCTTGACATAAACGATTCCCACGATGTTATCTATTCCATCTCCAATTACAGGTATGCGTGAATAGCCACTTCTTAGGGCTAGAGACAAGCCCTGACGAACAGATTTATCTTTTTCTACCCAGACCATATCGATACGAGGAACCATAAGTTCGCGAACTAAAGTATCTCCTAATTCAAAAACTGAATGAATCATCTCCTGTTCATCAGACTCCACAAGGCCTCGCTCATGTGCTTGATCCACTAAATCTCTTAGCTCTGCTTCAGATGTAAATGGGCCCGATCTAAATCCTTTGCCTGGGGTGAGTGCATTTCCCACCGAAATAAGAACCTTAGTAACTGGGCCAAGTAAAAATGCTAAACCATAAGCAACAATAATTCCGTAGCGTGCAAATTTATGTGGCTGTTGTTTACCCAATGTTCTCGGACCAACGCCTACGACAACAAATGAAAGCACAACCATTATGAGAACGGTCAGTGCCATTGCCTGGGCAGAGGAATAGTTGCGAAGCAAAATTACCGCCAATAAAACTGTTGCAGTAAATTCACACAGCTTTCTAACTAACAAAATTACGTTGAGATACCTAGCAGGCTGAGCGCTGTATTTTCGCAGTAGTGCTCCCCCGCGTTTGCCTTCTAACTCATCAATGACGATTCGTGAGATTGAGGTCAGTGCCGACTCACTTGCTGCAAGAAATCCTGCGAAAATCAAAAGCAAAACTATGCTAATTACTGCTAACGGACTCATGAGCTCTTTTCCCAGTCGCTGACGATTTTTTCTTGAAGTGCGAACATTGTTTTTTCATCTTTTTTGTCTGCATGGTCATAGCCAAGAATGTGTAGTAACCCATGCGTTGCCAAGATAAAAATCTCGTGATCGCTCGAATGACCCTGCGCTGTGGCTTGAGATTGGGCCACAACTGGGCTAATTACAATATCTCCCAATGTAACAATGTCCTGCGATGTTAGAGGCATATCCATTGGGAAGGAAAGCACATCAGTAGTTCCTGGCTCATCCATCCATTTCATGTGAAGTTCACTCATGTAATCATCTTTTACAAAGGAAACATTGAGATCATTCAAAGTGTTTAGATCTAAGACGCTGAGTGCGAATGTCATCAGGGAAGTTATCTGCTCTGCTGGAATTAACTGCCCTGAAGTATTTGTAACTTCGATTGTCATCTATTGTCGAATAGGCCGTAAGACATGTTGGTTTACATCAAAGGTTTCATAGGCCTTCACGATATCTCCAATTAATCGATGGCGAACAACATCCTCAGCTGTTAACTCAAGGAATGCAATATCGTCAATATCTTTTAAAATTTCGCGAACAACCTTTAATCCCGATTTTTGTGCATTAGGAAGATCAACTTGTGTCACATCGCCTGTGATCACCATTTTGGATCCAAATCCAAGGCGAGTTAAAAACATCTTCATCTGTTCTGGTGTGGTGTTTTGCGCCTCATCTAAGATGACAAATGCATCATTTAATGTGCGACCACGCATGTATGCAAGTGGAGCAACCTCAATAATGCCAGACTGCATTAAGCGTGGAATTGAATCAATATCGATCATGTCATGAAGTGCGTCAAAGAGTGGGCGTAGATAAGGGTCTATCTTCTCGCTCAAAGTTCCTGGCAAAAAGCCTAAATTCTCACCAGCTTCAACAGCTGGTCTTGTTAAAACAATACGATTTACTTTCTTCGCTTGCAAAGCAGCAACTGCCTTTGCCATTGCAAGATAGGTCTTACCAGTACCGGCTGGACCAATTCCAAATGTAATTGTGTGATCTTCAATCGCCTCGACATAGCGCTTTTGATTTGCCGTTTTTGGGCGAATTGTGCGACCTCGGTTACTAACAATATTTAATGAGAGAACTTCAGCAGGATGATCTACTGGTTTGTGATCGAGCATCTCAATCGCTCTATTAACGCCATCAACGTTTAGAACATTGCCACTTCGAATGACAACCATTAACTCATTAAACAAGTTTTCTAATTTGCTGCAATCATCATGTGGTCCGCGCAAGGTAATCTCATTGCCTCGAACCGTGATATTTACTGATGCAAATGCAGCTTCAATTGTTCGCAGATTCAAATCTTGCGCGCCCAGTAAGGCGACCATCGCAATTGCCTTCGGTACCGTTATCAGCGTTCGCTCCATATAGGGGTAAATCTATCTTTAACCTGGCGGCCATGCCATGGTACGACCACCCAAAAGATGCAGATGAGCGTGGAAAACACTCTGACCAGCGTCTTCTCCAGTGTTAAAAACTGTCCGGTAGCCCGACAGACCGCGTTGGGTCGCAATCTCGTCTGCGGCTAAAAAAAGCGCAGCTGTAATGGTTGCACTGTTCCTAGCAACTCCAGCCGCGTTCTCTGTGTGCAAAGTTGGAATCAGAAGAACGTGAGTTGGAGCTTGAGGGTTCATATCATTAAATGCAACTACATTTTCATTTCGAAAAACAACATCTGCAGAGATTTCACCACTAATTATTTTACAAAAGATGCAATCAGCAACTAAGGCCATGTATTTACCATACCTTCAAAAGAGCCGAAACCGCAGAGACTGCCGCTAAACCTGCATGGGCCGAACGCAAAATTGGTCGTCCCATGAGAGCAACTTTGGCTCCAGCCTCTGTAAATTCCAATAACTCTTGATCTGTAATTCCACCCTCTGGACCAATAATAATTAGTAAATGCTCTACGTTGTGTGAAGAAATCTGGTCTGAAAGTTTTGTTGCTGCACTCTCATGAAAGACAATTGCTAAATCACTCAGAGCTATTGCTTCGCAAATCTGGGAAGTAGTTGCAAGACCTGTCACTTCTGGAATTCTAAATCTACGAGACTGTTTACTTGCCTCACGTGCTGTTATTTGAAACTTATCAGAAGTTTTTCCGATGCTCCTTGAAGCCATCCAAGGAACTATGCGGTCAACACCGGCTTCGGTTAAAAGCTCGATCGCCTCTTTTGAGCGATCCCCCTTGGGTAGAGCCTGCACAACAGTGATTTTGGTAGCTAGCGGCTCTTGAAACCCTGATTCTAAAACTTGAACTGTCATTGATTTCTTTTTTACCTGCGTAGCTTTCACTTTGGACCAAGCACCATTGCCATCGCTGAGCATGAATTGATCAT
>CAIUSQ010000165.1 GCA_903901905.1 uncultured Actinomycetes bacterium | reverse complement strand
CTGCCTTCTTACGGCGACGCTTTGGAGCAGTTTTCTTAGCTGCAGACATTTACTTCTCCTATCAGAATGGTTCGATCCGTCACCGAACCTGTTCAAGGAGAAGCGTGTCAGTAAATACAGAAATATTCCACTATTTATGGCAAAAAAGTGAGTGCGTGTCGCAACATTATTTTTTTAATTATTTGTGCTGTTTTGCTTTTTTTCTCGTTGCATTACTGCGAAGTAATTAGTTTTGGAATCGTATTTTCGAAATTCTGGCAATTTTGCGGCAAAAAAACCGATAAATCCGACGCATAAGAGCCCTCCACTGACCACAGAAGTGCGCAAAGTTGTCACTGCAGCGACCGATCCTGCGCGTAATTGCCCGCCGAGTGGTCCAACTGAGTAAGAAAGTAGTTCCAAACCTGCCAATCTGCCCCGATATTCATCTGCAATGGATTGATTCCAGATCGCGCCTCTGCATAACGCACTTACCTGGTCAGATGCACCTGCCAAAGCTAAAAAGAAGAGAATGGCCCATAAGGAGTTGGTACTTCCTGCCAGAGCGATACTGATTCCCCAACCAACTGCAGCCAAGGTAATTGCCCAACCGTGGCGGGTAAATGTTTTCATCCAGCCACTTGTTGCCGTGATCGTTACAGAACCAAGCATTCCGGCAGAATAAAAAAGACCTAGAGCCCACCTGGAGTGAACCAAGTCCGCCCAGAAAGGAAAGAGGGCGTTGGGCATAGCGAAGAACATTGCTGATAAGTCAACGAGGTATGTGCCCATCAAATCTTTACGTGAGGCGGCATATTTCAGGCCAGCAACCATGCTGGATATATTGGCTTCATTTGTTTTATCACTGGGAGGAATGGGCTTAATGCGAAGGATAAAAATCAGGGAGGCAAGATAGGAAACTACATCGATGATGTATGCGGTTTTAACTCCCGCCGTAGCAATAATGATCCCGGCAAGTGAAGGCCCAATAACTGCGCTTACCTGCCAGCGAAGTTGCATCAGAGAATTTGCAGCAGGCAGATCATCATGGGAGACGATGCGGGGCAATACTGCGCCCAGGCTCGGACTTTGCAGGCCATCGACTGCCGAGAAAAAAGCAGCAGAAATATAAAGGATAAGAAGACTTGGGTGGCTCATAACAGAGTTGCCAAACAATGCAAGGGAGATAAATAGGGCCGCCGCTTCACATACCCAAATCATCTTCTTGCGATCCACTGAATCGGCAAGGACCCCGCCGTAGAGAGCAAAGATGATGAGCGGAATAATTTCAATCGCGCCCATGAGTCCTACATCAATATAGGAATGCGTGAGCTCTTTGATTTGAAAAGGCATTGCAACAAGGGTGAGGGCCGAACCAAAGCGAGTAACTAGACCAGAGAAGAATAGGGCCCGAAGATCGGGATACTTTTTTAGCGGTGAGAGGTCCACTGCAAATTTAGCCACAGGGGGAGCCTATTTCAGAAAGGCCATAATTAATGGAAAGTTTGCTCAGGACCTGGAAACCTTCCAGATGAAACATCCTTCATCCACTCTGTAATTCCTTGGGTAATTTCCCCGCGCAGATCCTTATATGCCTTAGCGAACTTGGGTGGGTTTTGCGTCATGCCCATCAGATCTGTCCAGACAATTACTTGGGCATCTGTGCCATTGCCCGCACCAATTCCAATGACCGGAATTTCAAGTTCATTACTGATCTGTGTGGCTAACTCCGCAGGGACCAACTCAAGGACTAGCGCGAAGATGCCAGCATCTTGGAGAGCCTTGGCATCTTTGATAATACGAGCCCCATCATCTCCTCGGCCTTGAACTTTAAAACCGCCGAGTGTGTGGACCGATTGTGGGGTAAGGCCAAGGTGTCCCATAACGGGGATGCCAGAGGCCACAAGCTTTTTTATATGAGGCACAATCTTCTTGCCTCCTTCAAGTTTTACAGCCCCCACCTTCGCCTCTTTGAAAAAACGTATCCCGGTCTCAAGTGCTTTCTTGGGGGATTTTTCATAGGAGCCAAAAGGGAAGTCGGCTACGACAAGGGCGCTGCGTGAGCCGCGCACTACTGCTGTGGAGAGCATCAGCATTTCTTCCAAAGTAACTGGGATGGTGTTCTCTTGGCCTAAGAAGTTATTGCCCGCACTATCGCCCACCAAGAGGACTAGAACACCTGCCTCATCAAAGATGCTCGCAGTCATCTGCTCATAGCAGGTGATCATGGACCACTTCTGCCCGCGCTTTTTCATAGCCGCTAAATCTGAGATTGTGGTGCGGCGTTTTTTAGTCGCAGGGGTATTACTTGCGTGGTTAGACATGTCAGTCTCCTTTGCGCTCGCGGCCAAATGGTCCGCGGCTTATTCATCTGCCCAAGCAGTGAATCTGGTAAAAATTAGTTTATCCCATTTATTAAGCCCCGATAGAGTTGGGTTATGAGCAAGACGGCCATGGGACAGCTTCGGGTAGCTCTTGCCCAAATCAATCCCACTGTGGGCGCACTTTCTATGAACGCCGAGCTGATCTTGGAATATGCAGGCAAAGCGGCAAGCGCTGGGGCGCACAT
>CAIUSQ010000164.1 GCA_903901905.1 uncultured Actinomycetes bacterium | reverse complement strand
TCAAAAGATCTAAGTTGCCCTTCCAAGTGAAGTCTTCGATCTTGCCGCGACCAAAGATTGCATCATCAGCTGGATCTTCGAAATCCAAAACTTCTTTGCCTGCGTAAATTGGAAGAAGCGGACCAAGTGCATTTGGGCGTCGGCTAAACAAAACGTTTAGTGGTGCTGCACCAATGTGTAAGTGCTTACTGTGTAGTGCCAAAACTAAGAAGCCAAGAATGACTCCGATGTTTAGCCATAGGCCAATCATTTCTAGCCATTCATTTGCATGCAGTCCAAGTGGTTGCAACAAACCTGCAACGGCTTCTGATGCAAACGCGCCACCAGCCATGAATGGGAAATTGTTTGTACCAAGTTCAGCACTTACGTTGTACTGCGCACCGCGATATAAAAGTAAAGTCCAAACCACATTGAAAATCATGAAGAGTACAAACCAAGCCGCACCAGTGTGTGAACCGTAGAAGCGAGATTCGCGACCCATCTTGACTGGATTTCTAACCAGGCGAATTGCAGCGAACATTGCAATGCCGATGAATACAAAAATAGTAAATAGATCTTCGGCAAAACCAACAATCGGAGAGCGGCCAATCACTGGAATTGCAAACTCGGAATCAAATAAAGCTCCGAAGGCTTCGACAATTGTTAGTGATAAAACAATGAATCCCCAGAAAGCCAAAACGTGAGCAATACCTGGAACGGTCCAAGCCAAAAGTTTTTTCTGACCAAAAACTTCGGTTACTTCAGCTTTTGCGCGAACTCGTTTTTGAGCGGTGCGATCTACCGCTGGCTCACCACTGCGAACTAATTGATACAAGAACCAAAGACGCTTCAGTGCCAGAGCAGATAGGACGACAGTGATGGCCAGGCCAACTACTAGTCGCAAAGTCATCGAATCGCTCATGTTTGGTCGCCTTCGTAATTGCCCCGCAGGTGGGCCTTATTTGTGGGTAATTGCAGACTATCGCACCATAGATTCTTGGGTGGTTCTTGGATTTAGGTGAGCCAAATCTTCATTATTGAAGACATAGATTAGAGAGGTGAGAATCTTCCCTAGCGCGAAAAGATCTGGACTTTTCTTGATCAGTTTTGCGCTATTCGCGGGGGTAATTGGAGCAACGCCAGCCAATGCTGTGATGGGACCCAATTCCACGCCAAACTCTGACTCATTGTTTAGCTCCGAAGCCGTATCAAGCCCAGAATCACTCGGCCGCGTTGAGCGTGATGCAGTAAAGGCTGCGAAAGCCCAGCTAGTTTCACATGCCAACGAATGGGGCATTGATCCAACTCAATTTCAGGCTAGCGATGCGATTGATGGCGTAGCAGGTATGTCTACTGTTAGATTTTCGCAATCTATTGATGGTGTCGAAGTTGCAAACTCACTCTTAGCAATCACAGTCAACAAAGTCGGCTCCCTGTTGTCATATACAAAATCAATTTCAGACTATTCAGGCCCATCACAAGCTTCAATTAGCAAAACCGAAGCTATCGAGAGTATGAAAGCAAAACTTGCGAATGATCTGGGAATCACAAAAGAACAAGTAATTGTCTCGAATGTCAAGTTAGTAATTGTTGATGGCGCATTAGTTGACAATGTTCCAACTGGTCAATACTTAGCATGGCGCGCTTCAACATCAGTTTTGAATGATGCCACGTCTATTTCGACGTCTTACTTATCTGAAGCTGGGCAACGAGTTCTATCGTCACTTCCTTTCGTACGTGGAATAACTGCAGATCCATTTGTATGTGACCTGCAAGTTGATGTCGCAACTCCTGGTTATGTTCTTCCGCCCGGGGTAACGATGGATATCAACAACAATCGATATGTAAACATTG
>CAIUSQ010000163.1 GCA_903901905.1 uncultured Actinomycetes bacterium | reverse complement strand
TGTGGATTGGCAAATATTTCTTGATAATTCGTAAAGCCACTGTAGATTGGTGTGCCGATCAGCGACCATTCCGTGAGACTAAGATAAACAACACCAACCAATGGAACTAGAAAAAAAATCACAAGCATGGCGATTACAGGAAAAATAAAGATCCATCCAGTCGAGCCAAGTCCAGAGATCTTCTGAGTGTTTGCTTTCTGACCCTCAGACACATTTGCCTTTCCTGATTTAGCCCACATAATCTTTGGATCACCCTCAATCGTTTAATCTTGGTCTGGGTTTCCGCTTCAAGTGAGTGAGGGGAGCCTTTAAAAGCACTCCCCT
This sequence comes from uncultured Actinomycetes bacterium, assembly GCA_903901905.1. Next base: position 2,864 of record CAIUSQ010000163.1, on the reverse strand, counting down.
CACTCCATCCTATGTCCCTTGAAGTTGGGTAGAAAGGGCTAGCGCATCAAAAGCAAAGCCTCAGATTGCGCAATAGCCAAGGATTCCGATGCAGATTTCTTTTCAAGAACAACCCGCTGGATAGCACGATCGATAACATCGATCAATTCGCTGTACTTCACAATCGGTGGAAGGAACTCACCGGCTGCAAAGTTAGTTGCGAATGCGCTCCAACTTGGATATGCCTTGGTTGCAGCAGACTTGAAAGTCTTATTGTCGCCAAGCCATACACCTGTCTTATCGAAGTAATCCTGCCCCTTTGATTGAAGGAAAGATGCAAACTTCCATGCTGCAGCTTTTTGCTTTGAGGTTGAAGGTACGAATAATCCAAAGCCATAAAGTGTTCCGCCAGCTTGCACTCCACCCTTAAAGGTAGGTTGCTGCAAGACTTTGTACTTGATAGTTGGATATGTATCTGACAAAACTTTAACGACCCATGGTCCGCCTGTGTTATTCATAGCAGCAGTTCCCGCACCAAAGAGATCTTCTGGGTAGTTTGAGGCTGTTGGTCCAAGCGCAGGTTGATTCAGCCCATGCGCATTAGCGAGATCACCCCACATTTGAAGTGCTCGAACCACGGAAGCGCTATCAAGTTGTGGTTTCTTACCATCAGCACTAAACAATGAACCACCTGCTTGTCGCGCCATCATTTGTAATGTAAGTGTTTCGCGGATTGCATTGTACTGAGGCATTACAAGTGCTTCTTTGAGGCCCCCGCTAGGTTTTGCCTGCAAGATTTTACCAACTCGTATCACATCGTCATAGGTCTTTGGATAGTCTGCAGCTGATAGTCCTGCCGCTGCGAACTGATCAGTATTAATCCAAAAAACGTGATTTGAAACTTCGTGTGGAATTCCATAGACAGTAGCTCCGGCAGAAAAGCCGTTAACGACAGCTGGAAGATAGTCCCTGAGAAGATCTTTCTTACCGTTCTTCAACCCAAAGGCAGAGAAATCAACTGGTGAAACCATCTTCTTAGAAATGAGTTCGGATGCATATCCACCAAAAAAATTGAAGAGATCGGGCCCGCCCCCGCCGGCAATTGAAGTCTTCAGCTTTGTAGGCAGGACACCCCATTCCACAGGTAAGTAATTGACCTTAACTGTTGGATTAGCTTTTTGATATTGTGCAATTAAGTCTTTTTCAAAAACATTTGTTGGTCCATTTACGTGCGTCCAATAGGTGATCGTCGTTTTAGTTGCAGCACTCGCTGGGGACCCAGCGACAATGCTTGCACTTACCATCGCAAAGGCCGCAGCTGTGGCACCCCATGTTTGGTAAATTGATTTCTTCATATCTTCCCCCCTTTTAGCTTCTCCCAGAAAAGAGTGCCGAAGCGGCATCTCTTAGCAAGCGTTTAGCGAACCTGCTTAGGTTTGAGTAGGCTATGCGCGGCACATCAGGGGGTCAATAGGTCCAATATTGGACAAATAAGAGTGTTTCAAGCCACTTTCTACCCTCAATTCCTTTTCTCCTGCACAAAACTTTGACCAGAGTTGTACTAATATGCTGAGTACTGCAAATCTTTCAATAAAAGGGGCTAACGATATTGAAAAGAAATCTTGGCGCGGGGACGCTCTCCCCCAATGGCATAAATCTTCTCTTTGGTGATCAGAGAAAACTTAGGATTTTGGCACTCCTGCGTCAACGTGGCCCTATGACTAGAGCAGAAATTTCACGGGCAACAGGAATCGCTAAATCTTCCATATCTCTTATGGTCGAACAATTAGCAACCGACCGTTCCGTTCAAATTCTACGTGCGACTTCTGATAACCGCAGTGGTTCTGTTAAAGGAAGACCCGGAGAACTTGTCGAAATTGATCCTAGTTCTGGTGCCGCTATTGGAATTGAACTCGGTAAAAATAGAATGCGAGGAGTTATTGGTGATCTATCTCATGAAATTCTTTCAGAAATTGAAGTACCCCTAGTTTCAAATTATAGTTTTGATTTAGCTTTAAAAACTGCACAAGAAATGGTCAGCCACCTCCTTTCGGTTACACGTATAACTCCTAGTCGAATAATTGGAATCGGAGTAGGAGTTGCCGCGGTGATTTATCTGCCTCTAGAGATGGAAAAACAAGAGTCTGAAATTGAAGATATCCTAGACCAACGTTTTGTTAATGCGCTTTCAGAAATAACCGGCTTTAGTACTACTCTAGAAAACAGTTCAAACCTTGCTGCCTACGCGGAACTCTTGTGGGGGAATGGTTTTGGACTTCGAGACTTTCTATATTTTAAGGCTGACCATTTCATTGGTGGTGCCTTAGTTGTTTCGCAAGAAGTTATCACGGGATCTTTAGGTGGTGGTGGTGAATTTGGACATTTAATTCTTGACCCTCAAGGTCCTGTTTGTAGATGTGGGCAACGTGGATGTCTAGATACTTATGCGAGCCTACACGCAATGACAAGCACGGCGTCACTTACATTTGGGCACGAGGTTGATCTCCCTCTTTTCAAGCACCTTATTGATAATGGGGATTCAGTAGCAATTAGGATTCTTCATGACGCAGCGGAAAAACTGGGCCAAGCAGCTGCAGTCCTATGTAGAGTGCTTAACCCTGAGCAGATAATCTTTAGCGGTGAATTAATCGATTTACATCCCGATGTCATGATTCTAGCCACTAAAAAGTTCAAGTGTCAAATACTCCCAACAAACTCCCATGTGAAAATCGTAAGAGGTAGTTTAGGAGATCAAGCCTCCGCCTTAGGTGGTGTGGCATTAATTCTGGGGCAAAACTCCTAGTAAATTCTCTCAAGGCGTATGGAAAATGCTAAAAACGACTGCAAACAAATTCCAATGGTGAGTTCTGGATTGGAACGAACCA
>CAIUSQ010000162.1 GCA_903901905.1 uncultured Actinomycetes bacterium | reverse complement strand
TTTTCTGGGTGTGTCGTAATCAGTTGCCATTGCTCTCACCACCTTTTCAATCCTAGGTCGATATACGGATAACTCTCTGCGGGCGCATCATGGCGTATTTATCGCTTTCTAAATGCTACAACACGCCAAAAGACCATGTTATTCCTGCGTTCGAGCAGAATTTTCGATTCTCTGGGCCAGGCTTGCATCCACGCGAGCGTGTATAGCCGTGCCCTCAGCAATATATTCTTCTTTAAAAATCTCGCCTGTCTCATGGATTGCGTGCACTAAATCCCCCCTGTCATAGGGGATCACAACGGAAACCTCAACTGAAGGGCGCGGTAATGAGTTTTCAATTGCATGAAGTAGACCCTCTACACCAAAACCAGTTCGAACTGAAAAGGCATAACTATGAGGTTCCTTACGCAAAATCTCCATAACTATGTTTGGATCTGCAATATCAACTTTATTTATAGCAATAATCTCAGGAATGTCTTTACCGCCAATTTCATCAATTACTAAGCGAACCGCTTTAATCTGCTCAAATGGATTTGGGTGTGAGCCATCTACTACATGAACAATTAAATCTGATTGTGAAACCTCTTCTAGGGTCGACTTAAATGCGTCAATGAGTTGATGGGGTAAGTGGCGAACAAAACCAACCGTGTCACTCAATGTATAGATACGACCATCACTTGTCTGCGTCTTTCGAACCGTAGGATCCAAAGTTGCAAAAAGGGCGTTCTCTACCAATACGCCTGCATTTGTAAGTTTGTTAAGCAACGATGATTTGCCTGCATTTGTGTAACCTGCAATAGCAACCGAAGGAATGTTATTGCGACGGCGTTCTTGTCTTTTCGTATCACGGGCTGTTTTCATCTCAGCGATTTCACCGCGAAGTTTTGCCATCTTGTCACGAATTCTGCGACGATCTGTTTCAATCTTTGTTTCACCTGGGCCGCGGCCTCCAATACCGGCACCGCCAGCTGCGCGACCACCAACTTGACGTGAAAGTGAATCACCCCAACCACGAAGTCTTGGAAGAAGGTATGCAATCTGTGCTAACTCAACTTGGGCTTTACCTTCTTTACTTTTTGCGTGCTGGGCAAAAATATCTAGAATCAATGCTGTTCGATCAACAACTTTTACCTTCAACTTATCTTCTAGTTGTCGCAACTGCGAAGGAGATAACTCACCATCACAAACAACCGTATCGGCTCCGGTTGATACAACAACGTTCTTAAGTTCTATAACCTTTCCAGATCCGATATAGGTGGCAGGATCCGGTTTGTCTCGACGTTGAATTAAACCTTCAAGAACCTCTGAGCCGGCAGTTTCAGCCAAAGCCTTTAACTCAGCCAAAGAATTTTCTGCATCAGCGATGCTTCCCTCAGTCCAAACTCCGACAAGTACAACTCTTTCTAGTTGTAACTGTCGGTACTCCGCATCAGAAATATCCTGAAGTTCGGTTGAAAAACCTTTGACTCGACGCAAGGCATTTCGTTCGGATAGTTCTTGGGAGAGGTCGATTGTTTCATCTTCTTGCGCAGCATCAAATTCTGCAGCTACTCGGGCACTTTCTTGAAGAAGTTTTTCAAACTCATCATCAGACTTCCTGCCTACATCCATTTTTAGCTCATTGTCTGTCTTCTTGCCAGAACCTTTACTCAATGAGAAACCTAGAAATATCTACATCTTTGACTAAGACGGCAGGCCCAATCAAAGTGGCATTAGAGTGTCCATCGATTGAGACTTCTAAGCGCCCACCGGGAGGATTGATAATCCAGGTTGCAGGCAACTTTCCTTTAGTATGAATCGTCGCCGCAAGAGCTACTGCGCATGTTCCCGTTCCACATGATTGCGTTTCGCCCGATCCTCTTTCATAAACTCGCATTGAAATCTCATTTTCGCCTGTGATTTGTACGAACTCAACATTTACTCCCTCAGGATAAGAATCTTTGGGGCGAACTACAGGGGATTCAAGCAACTCCCCCACTTGATTGATGTCCTCTACAAAAACAACGGCATGTGGATTACCGACGCTGATGTTATAGCCGTTCCATATTTGTCCATTTGCACCCGCGGTAATACTTTCACCTTCATCAGTAACTTGTCCCATGTTCACGGAAATATCGTCCTTTAGCGGTACGCGAAGATGTTTGACTCCATCACGAGTGTCAATTGCAAAAATACCTTCGTTTTGATGTCCACGTTCGACTAGATAACGCGCCATTACTCGTATTCCGTTTCCGCACATCTCAGCCAGAGAGCCGTCAGCATTGCGGTAATCCATAAACCATTTTTCATTTCTTTTAACCATTCGAATGAGCCCATCGGCTCCAATTCCATCAACTCGATCACAGATTGCGGCAGTCTGCGCAGTAGTTATCGAATGCTCATCCAAGGGATCAAAGACCAGAACAAAGTCGTTGTGTGTTCCATGTCCATATGTAGCAATCATGTCTAGGAGTTTAACGAACTAAGAATGCGTTCGATTCGATTTTGTATAGGTGAGATCCAATTAATGCGCTCATCACGCGAAAACCAGGTCTCTTGTCGACGAGCATATTGGCGCGTTGCACGCTTAGTTTCATCAATGGCCTCTTCTTCCGAGATCTTTCCCTCTTTGAAGGCGATCACCTGTGAATATCCCAAAGCTTTTTGAGCAGTCGTTCCTCGAGTAATTCCTGATTCAATTAATCTCTCTACTTCGGCAACCAAACCAGCCTCCCACATTCGATCAACGCGAGAAGAGATCACATCACTTAGAATTTCGCGATCCATAACTAGTCCAAATTGGAGAGCATTTGGATACTTTGTACTTTCTTTTCGTGGCAGATTTGCAGTAAATGGTTGACCTGTAATCTTTATAACTTCTAGTGCTCGAATAACTCTACGTGAGTTTGCTCGATCTATTGCCAGCGCTGCAGCGGGATCCAATTTTTCTAATCGCTCAAATAACGGTCCGATTCCTTTAGTTGCATACTCGAGCTCTAACGCTGCTCGAACTACAGGATCTGTATCTGGAAAATTCAGGTCGTCCAGAATCGCTTTTATATAAAGTCCGGTCCCACCAACAATAATTGCGTTTTTATCACGGGAGTGAATCTCAGAGATTTTTTCACGGGCTTTTTCCTGATACCAAGCAACATTTGCATCTTCTGTGACATCTAGAAGGTCCATTAAATGATGCGGTATTCCCTGTCTTTCTTCAACGCTTATCTTTGCAGTACCAATATCCATACCTCTGTATAGCTGCATGGAATCTGCATTGATTACTTCACCATCGATCTGCTTCGCCAATGAAACAGCAAGATCACTCTTTCCAGTTGCAGTTGCCCCACAAATGACTATCACATTCATTTTTTAACCGAGGGAATACCAAGCATCGTGGCTTTGGTCACTTTAGTTTCAAGCCGTTCCTCATGGGCTTGCGCCCCTCTTGTCTGGCGAACTGAAATCGGATCTCCAATTAAGTAATGGGCTGAGGCCTCTGTAATTTTCACAGTTACTTCATCGCCGGGACGCGCCGGAGAGGTGTTATCGAAGTGAACAAGACGGAAATCTTCGCTGCGTCCAGTCAGACGAGATTGCACTTCATCTCTGCGACCTTCATAGTCTCCGACCAGAACTTTATGAGTAGATCCAATACTTTCTTGATTAACAGACAGAGAGATCTTTTGTTGATGATTGTGAAGACGTGTGTATCTTTCGCCTACTATCTCTTCACTGACTTGATTAGGCATTGTTGCTGCAGGAGTACCTGGACGCTTTGAATATTGATAGGTGTATGCGGCGGCAAATCTTGCCTGAGTGCAAAGATCTAAAGTTTGTTGAAAATCTTCTTCACTCTCACCTGGAAATCCAACAATGATGTCAGTGGTAATCATCGCTTGAGGGATTGCTGTTCGTACGCGATGTAAAATTCCAAGATATCTATCACTTCGATAAGAGCGTCTCATCTGTTGCAGAACCCGATCCGAGCCCGATTGAAGGGGCATATGTAAGTGCGGCATGACATTAGCAGTCTGAGCCATTGCCTCGATTACATCATCTGTGAAATCTCGTGGATGCGGTGACATAAAGCGAACACGCTCTAGGCCTTCAATCTCTCCACAGGAGCGTAAGAGATTTGCAAATGCACCACGATCTGAAAAATCTACACCGTATGCGTTTACATTTTGTCCTAGGAGAGTAATTTCGATAACACCTTGATCAACGAGTGCCTTTACCTCATTGAGAATATCTTCTGAATTTCTATCTTTTTCAATACCGCGTAGGGTTGGAACAATACAAAAAGTGCAGGTGTTATTGCACCCTACAGAAACTGATACCCAAGAGGAAAACGCGGAAAGGCGACGAGCTGGCAGAGTTGAAGGGAAATGCTCTAGCGCTTCAAGAATTTCGATCTGCGATTCTTCTTCAATCCGTGCGCGCTCCAAAAGCACGGGAAGGGAGCCAACGTTGTGCGTACCAAAAACTACATCCACATAGGGAGCTTTCTTGATAATCGTGGCTTGATCTTTTTGAGCTAGACATCCACCAACGGCGATCTGCATATGCGGATTCGCCTTTTTTATGGGAGCTAGAAAACTCAAGTTTCCATAAAGTTTATTGTCAGCGTTTTCCCGCACAGCGCATGTATTAAAAACAACTAAATCGGCCTGTTCACCTTCGATTACTGGAGTGTAGCCAGCCTCATCTAACAAGCCCGCAATTCGCTCTGAATCATGGACGTTCATCTGACATCCATAGGTTTCAACCAAATAGGAACGGGTCATGGCAGCCTATTTTCTAAGTCTCTGCACATATTGCCTACTCTACTTGATTGAATTGTTTTCATAGTTGTGAGTATTTAACGATTCTTTTTTGCGCGTTCAGCTGCTTGTTCTGTGCGCCATTTTTCAATCTCTTTATGATTTCCACTCAGTAAAACTTCTGGCACTTCTATGTCCCGCCATTGTGCTGGTTTGGTGAAATTAGGATATTCAAGGTAACCCTGATCGTTATGGGATTCCTGTTCAAGTGATTGAGGATTTCCAAGTACCCCAGGAATTAATCGAGTGATTGCCTCGATCATTACTAACGCCGCGACTTCTCCGCCACCTAATACATAGTCACCAATAGATACTTCGTGAACTCGATAGTTATTTTTTTCGTAGTGCATGCGAACGCGGTCGTCTATACCTTCATAGCGTCCACAAGCAAAAATGAGGTGTTGGGCCTGGCAAAATTTCGCTGCCATGGGTTGATCAAAACGCTTACCTGCTGGTGTCAAAATAATTAGATCAGAGTCCTGACTCATCAATGGATCCAAAGCCTGTCCCCAAATTTCGGGCAACATAACCATGCCTGCGCCGCCACCGTAAGGTGTGTCATCTACAGCGTGGTGATTATCAGTTGCCTTAGATCTCAAGTCATGAACATTGATATCTACAATTCCTTGATCTTGAGCTTTCCCAAGCAAAGAGAGTTGAAGTGGCGCTAAATACTCTGGAAAGATCGTAACTACATCAATTTTCATTTATTCTCCCCCCATCAAAGCCGGTGGGATAACAGTTATGGTCTTTCTATTGATATCCACTACGGGAACCAGTTGATGAACAAATGGGAGTAATTGTTCACCTGCAGGAGTTTTTATTGCGAGTAAATCCTGACCAGGAAGATTAATCACATCGGTTACTTCACCAAAAACTTCACCATTTTCAAGAATTGCTTGGCAGCCTATTAGTTGAAGTACGTGATACTCATCTGATACTTCACTTGTTGCGTTGATATCTACATCTGCATACAAAAGCGTATTTCGTAGTTTTTCAATCGCATTACGATCGTCAAATCCAGCAAAGCCGAGCAATAGAATTCCATTGTGAACTCGACCAGAGATTATTTTGAGATCTCCATGGCTATCAGTTGAAACTTGATTTCCGACAGCAAAACGGCGATCGGGTTCATCAGTTCGAACTTCAATCGTTGCTTCGCCAAGAATTCCGTGAGCACGACCGATTCGCCCCACGAGAAGGCGCATTGCTATCTGGCTTCGTCGGTCTCGATGAGATCGACGCGCACAGTTCGGCCCGCGAGCGCACTTACAACGGTGCGAAGCGCCTTTGCAGTACGACCATTTCGGCCAATAACTTTTCCGATATCTTCAGGATTAACGTGTACTTCCAACGTTGTTCCACGACGATGATTGACTTCTTTAACTACAACGTCATCGGGATTATCGACGATTCCCTTTACTAGGTGCTCTAAAGCTTCATCCATCATTGTTATTCAGAGGCCGCTTCTGCTGAAACCTCTGTTACTGCTTCTGGTGTTGCCTCAGGAGTTACTTCAGCAACTGCTTCTGGCGTTGCATCAACAACTGCTTCAGGAACCACATCTGCAACTGGCTCAGCTACTGGAACTTCAGCGACAGGATTAGCTTTTGCTGCAAGTTTTTCCTGTGCTTTCTTCTTCATGGTTGTTGCACCCTCTGAAGGTTCATCTGCAGCTGCCTTCATTGCAGCTTCATATGCAACGCTCTTCGCTGGCTTAACAGCAGCTACACGTAGAGTTCCTTCACTTCCTGGAAGTCCCTTAAATTTCTGCCAATCACCGGTTACTTTGAGTAGAGCTGCAACTGCCTCTGATGGCTGTGCACCAACTCCGAGCCAGTATTGAGCGCGCTCTGAATTAATCTCGATAAGTGATGGTTCTTGTCCTGGTACGTAGCGACCAATCTCCTCAATTGAAAGACCATTACGTGCCTTGCGTGAGTCTGTAACCACAACACGGAAAAATGGTGTGCGGATCTTGCCCATGCGCATTAAACGAATTTTTGTAGCCAAGAAAGTTGTACTCCTGTATTTGTGTGTCACGAGTAATGAATGCAGCGGGGTGCGCAATCAAAATCCGTAACTATCGGTAATGGATGTTGAACGGGGGTAGAGGGCCCCATCAACAGGATCGCAATTCTGCCATCTACTGCCCCTAGAAGGAAATCGAGCAAACTCCAAGGATCAAGATTATTGGAGCTAGCTTCTGGCTGTACTCGGCTAGCTTGGAGCCTAACTCAGACCCTCTTCTAGGGCCCGTTTGGCTGGATTTCCCGATTTGGACTTCTTCTTTGTTGGAGCTTTATTGACCGTTGAGCCCTCCGACAAGGTTGGTAGGTTGGGCATTGCTGGCATGCCCGAACTTCTTACCTGTTTCATCATTTTTTGAGCTGCTGTAAAACGATCAATAAGATTATTTACATCTGAAACTTTACGGCCGCAACCAATAGCAATACGTGCCCGCCTAGAACCGTTCAGCACCTTTGGATTTGCCCGTTCTGCCGGCGTCATAGATTCAACTATTGATCTAGAGCGAACGATTTCACCTTCATCAAAGTTGTCTATCTGTTTTTTCATAGCACCTGCACCAGGCAACATTGCCAATAGTTTTGTCATACTTCCCATTTTTGACATAGCTTGCAGTTGTTCAAGAAAATCTTCAAGAGAGAAATCTTCCCCACTTGCAAACTTTGCCTCAAGTTTTTCCGAAGAGTTTGAATCAAAAGCCTTTTTTGCTTGTTCGGCTAAGGTAGCAACATCACCTAATCCCAAGATTCTAGATGCCATTCTCTCAGGATAGAAAATATCAAAATCATCCATTTTTTCGCCAGTTGAAGCAAACATAATTGGGCGTTTTGTAATGGAGGCAATTGATAAGGCAGCACCACCTCGCGCGTCGCCATCTAGTTTTGTAAGGACTACACCATCAAATCCAACGCCCTCTAAGAATGCTTGCGCTGTTGGTACTGCGTCTTGACCAATCATTGAATCAACGACAAATAAAATCTCATTCGGGTTGATTGCATCACGAATTTTTGTTGCCTGATTCATTAACTCCTGATCCACGCCTAATCGACCGGCTGTGTCAACAATTACAATGCTGTGTAACTTTGCCTTTGCAAATTCAACGCCGGCTTTAGCAACTTGTACTGGATCTCCAACACCATTTCCCGATTCAGGAGCAAAAACAGGAACATCTATTGATTCACCAACTACCTGCAACTGTGTGACGGCATTAGGTCGTTGCAAATCCGATGCAACAAGTAAAGGTGTATCACCTTGATCGGCATAAAACTTTGCTAATTTTCCAGCTAACGTTGTTTTTCCTGCGCCTTGAAGTCCTGCCAACATGATTACAGTGGGTGGATTTTTCGCCATGCGTATTCTGCGCGTAGCACCGCCAAGTATCTCTACTAACTCTTTATTAACGATCTCAAAGATTGCATTGGCTTGGTTGGAGCCCGATTGCATTCCAGGCAGTGCCTCTAAAGATTTCTGCTTAACATCCTGAATGAACTTGTCGACCACTTGCAAAGCTACATCTGAGTCTAGGAGTGCAGTGCGAATTTCACTGCAAACAGTTTCGATATCTCCTGTTGAGATCTTTCCTTTGGCCCGCAAAGATGAGAATGCCCCACTAAATTTGGAGGCTAGCGATTCAAACATAATGGGAGCAGAGTACTTGAGAGTCGAGATCTGTGGTCCGATGATCGGCACCAAAAATCAAAATTTGTATGCGTATCTGCGATAGCGCCTTGCTCAAGTTTTTTCACTATCGCAGATACTCATACTGACAGAACTAAATTGCCTCTGGCCCTCGTTCTCCAGTGCGTACACGAATCACTTGATCAATTGGTGTGGTCCAGACTTTTCCATCACCGATTGATCCAGTCGATGCAGATTTAACGATTACCCCCAGAACAGAGTCAACGTCTTTATCATCTACCAGAACTTCGAGGCGAATTTTTGGAACCAAATTAACGGTGTATTCAGCTCCTCGATAAACCTCTGTGTGGCCACCTTGGCGACCAAAACCACTGGCTTCTGAGACTGTCATGCCGTTAATTCCAACAGCGTGTAATGCATCTTTCACATCATCTAGTTTGGTTGGCTTTAATATTGCAGTAATCAATTTCATTCTTGTGCTCCTCTCGAACTTGCAAGGAAATTACCTTGGTTGTTATCTGAAAACTCATAACCACGCTCGGCGTGAACTGCCAAGTCGATTCCTGCAAGTTCTTGTTCAACGCTAATTCGGAAACCAATTGTTAGATCAACCAATTTAGCGATCACATATGAAAGGACAAAGGAGTAAGCCAGAACAGCGCCGGCACCAATTGCCTGCTTAATAAGCTGATCGGTACCGCCACCATTGAACAGACCGACATCTACTCCAACAAAGCCAATCAAGATAGTTCCTACAATTCCACCTACAAGGTGAACTGCAACAACATCTAGTGAATCATCAAAGCCGAATTTGAATTTAAGTCCCACAGAAAGAGCACAGAGAGCACCAGATACTGCACCGATAATTAACGCCCCTGATGCATTTACTGCAGCACATGCAGGTGTAATGGCAACTAACCCTGCAACTACACCTGATGCTGCTCCAAGGCTAGTCGCATGACCATCACGCATTTTTTCTACAAGTAACCATGCCAATACTGCTGCCGCTGTTGCGCCAATTGTGTTGAGCAACGCTAAGCCTGCAGTTCCATTTGATGCAATTGCAGAGCCTGCGTTGAATCCAAACCATCCGAACCACAAGAGACCTGCACCAAGCATTACTAGTGGAAGGTTGTGTGGTCGCATTGGCATCTTGCCAAAACCAACACGCTTACCGAGCACTAGAGCTAAGGCTAAACCGGCAGCCCCTGCGTTGATGTGGACAGCAGTTCCGCCAGCAAAATCTAGCGCGCCAAGATCATTTGCAATCCAACCGCCTGATTTTGCTACAAAATCATCAAATGCAAAGACCCAGTGAGCCACTGGGAAATAAACAACTGTTGCCCAAATTCCAGCAAATACTAACCATGCGCCAAATTTTGCACGATCTGCGATCGCTCCAGAGATAAGTGCAACTGTAATTGCTGCAAACATTCCTTGGAAGCCAACAAAAACTGTTGCAGGGATCGTTCCAATTACAGCCTCTGAATTGTCTAATCCTTTAAGAAATGCGAACTGAGAGACATCTCCGATGAGACCTGAACCATTTATAGAATCTCCAAAAACAAGTGAAAAACCATATGCAATCCATAACACAAAAACAATTGCTAACGCGCCAAATGACATCATCATCATATTCAGCACACTTTTAACGCGAACCATTCCCCCATAAAAAAGAACTAAGCCAGGAATCATGAGAGTGACAAGTCCAGCACTCATTAACATCCAGGCTGTATCTCCAGAGTTGATTACAGCTGCCTCCATAATTTTTCTACCGCCTAATTTTCATAAGGTGAGTTCTCAGCGTTGAGAGCCTTTGATTAGGCCAAACCCTCTTACTCGCGGGTTACAAGCGATGCTTTTATGGGTTTCGATGGTGTGACAAATAATGCTGGCTTGTTACAAATGGGTTACGCAAGAAGGGATTTGAGATAAGCACCCGGGTTAAAAGGGGAAAAATCAATCTCTGACTCTCCCGTGCCAACCCACTTAACGGGAATACCTAACTCAGCCTCTATCGCTAGGGCAACACCACCTTTGGCGCTTCCATCCATTTTGGTGAGTACTACACCGGTGACATCAACGGTTGTTGAAAATATTTTGGCCTGTGCTAAACCATTTTGACCAGTTGTTGCATCAATAACAAGTAGAACTTCATTGATTGGCAATGTCTTTTCGACGACACGTTTAACTTTAGTTAACTCCGACATTAAATCGCTCTTATTGTGCAAACGTCCAGCGGTGTCGATTATTAAAACCTCTACATTATTTGCCTGTGCGTGTTTTGCTGCATCAAAAGCAACAGAAGCTGGATCACCATTTTCTTGCCCAAAAATAACCGGAACATCAATGCGCTCTCCCCACGTTTTTAACTGATCTACAGCCGCGGCTCTAAAGGTGTCACCGGCAGCCATAAGAACGCTTTTGCCCGAAGATTTATAGAATCTTGCAAGCTTTGCAACTGAAGTTGTTTTACCTGTGCCATTTACTCCTACAACTAAAATTGTGGCTGTAGAGCTAGACAAACTCATTTCATGCGATTTACTTGATAGCTTGCTGGAGAGAAACTGAAGTAAAGATTCTTCCGGAGTTGCGCCCTTAATTTTTTTTGCCTGCTCAATACATTCAGATGCCAATAGCGGGCCCAAATCTGCCTGAAGAAGTTCTGCCTCTAACTCAGACCAATCAGAGGAGGATAATCCTGTGCCACCTTTGATTCTGGTGATTAACTTAGTGAAAAGAGCCATCTGAAAATAACTTAACTAGCGTCGGATTCGCGAAGGCGTTGCGAAATTACTTCTGTCACACCATCTCCGCGCATTGTCACACCGTACAAAGCATCTGCAATTTCCATTGTTCGTTTTTGGTGCGTAATAATTATTAACTGAGAACTTTCACGAAGCTCTTCTAAAACTCCCAATAACCTGCCCAAGTTGACATCATCTAACGCTGCTTCAACTTCATCAAGTACATAGAATGGGCTAGGGCGAGCTTTAAAGATTGCTACAAGCATGGCAACAGCGGTTAAGGATTTTTCTCCACCAGATAAAAGGGAGAGTCGTTTTATTCGTTTTCCAGGGGGACGAGCCTCAACATCAACACCACTTGTGAGTGGATTATCTGGATCAGTCAAAATCAGGCGTCCATCCCCACCAGGAAATAACCGGGCGAAAATCTCTTCGAAATGTTTAGCAGTCTCTAAATACGCTTCCATGAAGATTGATTGCACGCGATCATCGACTTCTTTGACGATGTCCAAAAGATCTTTCTTTGTATTCTTTAAATCCTCTAGCTGCTCTGCCAAAAACTTTAGCCGCTCTTCCAGGGATGTGAATTCTTCAAGTGCAAGCGGATTAATCTTTCCTAGTAAATTCAGTGATCTTTCGGCCGATGCCAAGCGTTTTTGTTGTTGATCACGGCGATATGGAACCATCTCGGTTGAGATGATCTCACCTTCATCTGTCTCATGGAAAGTTGGAACATCTTTATCTGGTCCGTATTCGCTTATGAGTATTTGAGCATCTACGCCGAACTCTTCAAGAGTTTTACTCTCAAGTGTTTCAATGCGTAAGCGCTGCTCTGCGCGGGCTATCTCATCTTTGTGCACACTTGAAGTCAGTGATTCAAGTTGAATTGTTAACTCACGACCACGAGAGCGAACCGTCAAAGTTTCACCCTCTCGATTTGCGCGTGACTCATCCAAACGAGAGCGCTCGATCGCAGCTTTTGAAATAGAACGTTCTAGGTGTATGAGTACTTCATATGCAGCCTCTGCAACGGCTTGAGAAATCACAGCGGCTCGTGCACGAGTACTGCGGCGCAGCACAGCACGCTCTGATGCATCACGCTCGGCTTGGGCAGATTTTTCTAAACCAAGGGCCCGTGCTGCAACTGAATCAACTCTCTCTTCAATAGTTCTAACAGCAAGGCGGGCCTCAACTTCAGTTGTTCTCGCAGTTGAAACTTGGCTTCGTAGAAGTTCTGTGCGGGAATGATCTGGCTCTGCAACATCGCCTCGTTGTTGTAATTGATTTTGGGCAATGAGAATTTCACCCTCGTCACGAGATTTAGTTGCATTAGCTTCATTAATCGATACATCTAATCTCTCAACTTCTGCCATTGAAGATTTCATGTTTTGCCCTGAAACGGCTAGTTGCTCAGTTAATGCTGCAATTCGAGCATCAGATTCATTGAGTTTTGAAACCGCTGAATCAAAATCACTCTGCTTGGAAGTTACTTCTCTGTTGGCCGATGCAATCTCAAATTTTAATCGGTCACTATCATGGATAATCTCTTGCAACTTAGATTCTAAACTTGCGATTAATGCTTTGATTTCAATAAGTGATGATGAAGATTTAGAGCCACCAGTAGCTCGACCCTTGGAAACTACATCGCCATCACGCGTAACGACTATTACATCTGGGTGGTTACGAAGAATCGCCTCTGCCGCATTGGCATCTTCAGCGACAACTATTCCAGACAATAGAGTTGAAAGTAAATCGTCAATTGAATTTGAGCGAACGTGACTTGAGAGTGAATTCAAACCTGAAGGAATCAAACTCTTATTGCCAGTACCTGGCTCATAGACCAAAACGTCAGCCTGTCCTAGATTTTCACGGCGCAATGTTGTTAGCGCAGTAACTGCCGAGGAAAGATCTCTTACGACGACCGCATCGGCAAAATTACCAAGGGCTGCTGCAGCAGCTGCTTCCCAGCCTCGGTCAATTTCAATTAGTCCAGCCACACTACCCATGATTGAAACACCGCGGGAATCTCGCAACAGCGCCGATGCGCCATCTCGGTTTTCTGAAGTTAATTTGATCGCTTCAAGTTTGGATTCAACAGCATTTCGTTCACGCTCTGCTACTCGCTCTGCCTCTAAAAGCTGCGACAGTTTTGATTTGGATGATTCAAGAGAAGACTTCGCGCTTTCAAAAAGTGAATCAAGACCTAATTCACCCGAGTCTGCACTAGCAATCTCAAGTTCATAGGTCGAATATTCACGTTGTGCTTGATCAACTCGGGCCTGTGCTTCATTTCGAGACTTTGTTAAACGAGCGATCTCTTCGGCAATTGCTTCTAACCGGGCATTTAAAGATTTGATGTGACCTTCTTGGCGAGCGGTCCCCTCGCGAGCATCTGCAATCGCTCGCATTGCCGCTGCAATTGTGTCCTCATCACTTTTCAAAAGAGCTTCGGTTGAAACTAATGCTTGGGTTGCTCGCGCAAGAGCATTCTTAGCAACTTCAACATTGGCGCGCAGTTCTCGCTCTTCTTCCCGTAACGTTTGTGCCTCTAGATCTAATGTTTGGGGATCACGACCAGAAGTACGTGCTTCTTCGGCCTCTTCATTTAGAAAACGAGATCTTTCTTGAGCCAGACTTTGTGTTCCACGAAATTTTTCACGCAGTGAATTTAAGTTGTAATAAAGTTCTTGAGCCGCTACTAATTGTGGACCTTCGATCGCAGCCTGTGAATCCAATGCCTCTTCTCGCCGGCGAATAGTCTCTAGTTCTGATTCAACAACTGCTCGCTGTTCACGTAATGCACTCTCATCAGCAACTTCAAGTTCCAATGTTTTTGACATAGAAATATAGTCATCGGCAAATAGACGCAGCTTCGCATCACGAAGATCTGCTTGAATTGTTGCAGCTTTCTTAGCTACCTCAGCTTGTTTTCCAAGCGGTCGTAACTGCCTGCGAAGTTCTACTGTTAAATCTTGAATGCGGGCAAGATTTGCTTGCATTGAGTCGAGTTTGCGAAGAGCTTTTTCTTTACGCTTTCTATGCTTTAAAACACCAGCTGCTTCTTCAATAAATCCTCGACGCTCTTCCGGCGTGGCCATCAATATTGCATCTAACTGTCCCTGACCAACGATGACGTGCATTTCACGGCCGATACCAGAGTCGCTGAGCAGTTCTTGAATATCTAGTAAGCGAGAAGCTTCACCATTAATCTGATACTCGCTTTGCCCGTTTCGAAATAAAATTCTGGAGATTGTGACCTCTGCATACTCGATGGGTAGAGCGCCATCTGTATTGTCTATTGTTAGTGACACTTCTGCACGACCTAGAGGTGCGCGACCACTTGTACCTGCAAATATGACATCTTCCATTTTGGCGCCTCGAAGAGATTTGGCACCCTGCTCACCCATAACCCAGGTAAGAGCATCTACAACGTTAGATTTTCCAGAACCATTTGGACCGACAACACAAGTGATTCCGGGTTCAAGTCGAAGAGTGGTCGCTGATGCAAAGGACTTAAAGCCCTTGAGCGTCATACTTTTCAAATACACGCGGTAAACCTATCGCTTAGAGCGCAGGATTTTCGTAGATTTAAGGCTGTGGAAAGGCAGTTTTTAAAGCTTCATATGCAACTCGCGCGGCCACTTGTTCAGCCTCGCGCTTGCTCTTGCCACTGCCTTGACTTAGGAGTTGCCCCGCGAGCATCGCTACTGCAGTGAAGTTTTTATCGTGATCTGGTCCCTCTTCGGTGACGACATACTCCGGTGCACCTTTTCCAAGTGCAGCGGCTAACTCTTGCAATGCTGTTTTTCCATCAAGACCGGCTCCGCGGGCAACGGCTGAATCCATAGTTGGAGTAATTAATTTTTCTACAATTTCGGAGCATTTTAAAAAGCCAAACTGCAAATAAATTGCACCGATTAAAGCCTCCAGTGCATCTGCTAAAAGTGAGTGTTTATCTCGACCGCCGGTAACTTCTTCGCCTTTACCAAGTCTTATGTACTGGCCCAGTTGTAATCCCCGCGCAATATCGGCAAGGGCACGCATGTTTACAACTCCAGAACGAAGTGGTGAGAGTCGGCTTTCATCAAAATCTGGATAACGTTTATAAAGTGCTTCGGTTACAATTAAACCTAAGACCGAATCTCCAAGAAATTCGAGACGTTCATTGGTTTCTTTACTGCCAGATTCGTATGCAAATGAACGATGAGTAAAGGCCAATTCAAGCAGAGCTGGATCGAGAACTACTCCCAGCTGCTCGGTGAGCGAAGAACTCAGATCAGACCTCTAATACCTGACGACGGTTATAAGTACCGCATGTTGGGCAAGCAGTGTGCTGAAGTTTTGGTTGCTGGCATTGACCACATGTAGCAAGTGCAGCTGCAGTTGTTTTCCACTGACTACGACGAGAGCGCGTCTTTGAACGCGACATTTTTCGCTTTGGTACTGGCACTTTTCTAACCTCTTCCTTCGGTTTCCTCGAGCA
>CAIUSQ010000161.1 GCA_903901905.1 uncultured Actinomycetes bacterium | reverse complement strand
GTATTGATGACAGAGATAGATGAATCCCAAATTATTGCCGCCCTCTTTGGCGCAAGAATTGGTGTATTACTTGTTTCACTTATCTTTTCTCCAAAGAGTAATCAAAAACCACAATCAAGTAGTTGGAAGAAGTACGCACTACTTTCTGGCTCATGTGAAATGCTGGCAAATCTATTTTTCATGATTGCCATTACAAACCTTGAGTTAAGCAAGGTTGGTGTCTTCATGGCATCTGCCCCTGCCCTATCTGCCTTAATTGCCATAAAGCTAATGAAGCAAAGACCATCTATTGCCAACTGGTTGGGAATTGCAGCAACCTCATCGGCGCTGGCGATAATTGCGTTGAATTAAGTGAAGTACTTACTCCGTTGTTCCTTAATTAATACCAAATCTATTTTTTAGGTGTTCTACAGTACTTCTCCAACGAGGTGCGGTTGGTTTGCAGACAGTATTTTGATTTCCAAAAAAACCAAGCTCGTCATAGGCCTCTGCCCTGGAGAAAGTCTTTAGCCACTTAATCTTTACAAAAAACTCTTGGTCTTCAGTATTTACACGTGAGCCGTACTTTGCTGAAGTCTTTATATCTAAAATTGAGAGCGATTTGCCATTGTCATCAACTACAAACTCACTAGCTGGAATCGCCTCACTTTCAACAACTCCCACTCCAACATAACCAATTTTTGGAATACGAACCCAAATTCGGTCTGTAGGTTTTAACAGGTTAAGTGTTCTGCTGTACCAAGCTCCCCCACCTGCAGAAACAAATCCATACTTTCTTGCATCTTCCCAAGATCTTTGTTCATCATCACCAAATGATACGAAGAACTCACCATTCCATGGTTCTTTAATAGCTGTGTGGTCAGTCAATGCAGATTGAACTGTGGCAGGGTCAACGAACCATCTACGAGAAAGAAATTGCTCATTGCCATCTGAAAACACCTCAAAAAAGACTGCGTTTATTGCGATTCCTCGATCGGTTAAATACTGAATTATCCGTTCTGTTGCATCATCTAATTCAGATGCGACAATTACCATCTGATGACTTTGATTGAGGTTGTCTTCTTCTAATTCTGTTTTAAACTTTAATTGAAATGCTTCTTTTAGATTCTTTCCGTTGGAATATGCTTCATAAATACTTGAAATTTCATCGGCTTTTAACTCTTCAGCCCAAGTTGCATAGTCAATTGCTTGAGCGACAACATCTCTTGGAGTTTTACTTTTCTTTAGTTCAATTACTACCAAAGAACCATCGGGTGCAATTGCAAGTAGGTCAATCTCTTTTTTAAATTTAGTAACAACTTGCCGCCCAATAATTAACCACTGGTCCTCCAGTATTGAAGGGTCGCTTTCAATCATGTCTTCGAGAAGTTCCTCGTTTTTTAATTTACTTGGAACCAGGGCTGTAGGTTTTTGCCCAATTCGCCATATTGAATGTTTTATTGGCAACTACTTCCCCTTCTCTAGCGCTTCAACGATTGCTGAAAACTCTGTCAACGCTGACTCTAAATTCTCCATGATCTCCCGAGCAATAACTTCTGGTGCAGGAAGATTTGCTGCGTCCTCTAATGTGTCATCCTTTAGCCAAATAAGGTCGAGATTCACTTTGTCTCTAGCAATAAGTTCTTCATAGTTATAGGACTTAAAGCGCTCAGACTCTTTGCGCTCACCACGGTTTCCTGGCTGATAACACTCGACAAACTCATCTAAGTGGCCGCGCTTCATAGACATGGTCTTCTGAGTGAAGTGCTGGTTAGTACGGAAGTCATAGACCCATAACTTTGTAGTCCATGGCTTTTCTGCTGCTGGTCGCTTATCAAAGAAGAGAACATTTGCTTTCACGCCACCTGCATAGAAGATTCCAGTTGGAAGGCGCAGCAAAGTATGAGCATCAAACTCTGTGAGCAATCTGCGACGGACTGTCTCGCCAGCACCACCTTCAAATAGAACGTTATCTGGGAGTACTACTGCGGCACGGCCGTTGATATCCATGATGGTCTTTATGTGCTGAACAAAGTTCAATTGCTTGTTAGAAGTTGTAACCCAGAAATCATCACGGACAATTTCCAGCTCACCTTTACTTACTTTTCCATCTGCTCCAACCATTGTTACCGAAGACTTCGTTCCAAATGGTGGGTTTGCAAGAACTACCGAATATCGTTTTCCTGGGTCTGCTGTTAATCCATCGCGAACTTCAATAGGGCTTGGTCCATTAGGTGTTCCCATTCCATGCAAAAGCATGTTCATGGCGGCAAGTCGCGCAGTACTATCTACAAGTTCAATGCCACTAACAAAATCATCACGTAGGTGTTCCCTGTCAGTTGGAGATAAGTTCTTTTGATTGGCTGCATAGTTATAAGCCTCAAGTAAGAATCCACCTGTTCCACAAGCTGGGTCGTGTACCTTGTCTTTAGCGGTTGGTTGAATGACATCAACCATTGCTGCAATGAGCGCTCGCGGGGTGAAGTACTGGCCTGCACCCGACTTAATATCTTCCGCACCCTTTGCGAGCAAGCCCTCATAGGCATCACCTTTAATGTCCACGCCCGTTGCTGACCAGTTTTCCTTATCTATTAAGTCAACAATCAAGCGCTTTAACTTTGCAGGGTCTTGAATCTTGTTCTGCGCCTTACGAAAGATAACTCCCAGAGTTCCACTCTGCTTAGCTAAAGCCTCAAGAATTCCCTTATAGGTCTTCTCAAGTGCTTCACCTTCAGCATCTAATAAGAGCTGCCATGAACATTCTTTTGGAACAATCTTTTCTGGATTTAGGGCACGAGTTTCACGCTCATGCGCCATTTTTAGGAAGAGTAAATAAGTTAGCTGTTCTGTGTAGTCAAGTGTGCCAACACCATCATCTCTGAGCACATTACAGAAAGCCCAGAGTTTGTTAACTAATGCTGATGAATCAGACACTTACTACCTCTTTTGTTAGTTGACCAGTAAATGCAGCTTGCAGGAGAGAGCGTCTCAAGGAAGAGGAATTTGCTTCTATTACCTCCGCCAATTTAATTGCCTCTGAATTCTTTGAGAGACTCTGCTCAAGATTCATTACAATTTCTTCCTGAACCTTTAGATTTGGCCAATCAACTGGAATCTCAGACATTTTCCCTTTGGAAAGTTGCGGAAGAATTGAACCATCTGCATACGATGAAAGATTGATTGATTGGAACCACCAAGAAAGATATTTAGGGTTAGTTCCTTGAACCGGAATGGCTGCCATGCAATTAAGGTCTATCGGGCCAGGTACAGAAACAACCCTCTTCTTATTCGTCGCAATTGCCCCTCCAGCCTTAGGAAATACGACTGAACCTATCGGCAGAATAAATAATTTACGGTCCTGTACTTGCTTCGCAGACAAATAAAGTCTGGATTCACACAAGAATTCAGAGTGTAAATTCATGTCCCCGACTTTGTAGAAAGGAATCGTTCGAGATGAATCATCGATTCCATCTATTGAGCTTTCAAGCGATGGAGGAGTTTTTCCAGCTACTAAATCGCAAACTCTTCCCAAGGTTGTACGCGTCCAGTCATTAGAAGTACTTGCGTAATCTGGTGACATCAAAGATAGCAATAGGGACCTGCGGAATTGGGCAGCCTTAATTTTTGCCTGCTTTACATCAACTAATGCAGCATCCAAGCGGGATAGGTGGTCTTCGAGGAGTTCCACGATTTTGTGCTGTTCATCGATGTATGGCGCAGGAATATCTAAACCAATTAACTGACTTGGATAGACATGTGGTTGTCCGCTTCCTCGCTGAAAACTATAGATATCTCTTTGAGATGCCTGAAGCATGTAGAAAAGAAACTTTGGAGAAATTTCATTTTCATCTTTAACCTTAATCGTTGAACAGTCCGATGCAAATATGGGGATTTCAAAGTATTGAACAAAGCCGGCATAGGCACCTGAAGCACTTACCGTAATGGTTATTCCTTCCCTATTGAAAACATTGTGAAAGCAAGACGGTGTTTGTCCTCCAGCGATAACCGGAACTTCTCCTGGAGTTACTTCCTTTCGGGTGATTGTGCTACCTCTCACAACATCTGCAATATCTCCTAGTTTCGTCATTTTCCATTTGGTCATGAGGCGAGTTCCATGTTCATGCTTTCAATAAGGTCCGTGACTGAATTACCCAGCTCTGCAAGTACACCATCAGTTCCGCCCCGTTCTGTAAATGGAGACATCTCTAGGTCTTTAACGTCAAAATGTGCACTCTGTGAGATTGCATCTTTAATACGGTCAAGCCACCACTTCTGATTGTCGGTAAATTTATTTCCTAAGTTTTCTTGTTGAAGCAACCAATTTGCATAGCGATCTTCAACCAATTGAGCATAAGGCACAAGTTCGTTCATTTGACCGAGAGTAAACCTGACCAGTGACACTAAATCTGTAGTCGTATGAACAGCTGATTTACGCACCTTTGTGGGCTCAAGGGCAAGGTAGGCATTCCATAGGACATCTACTGTCCAGGTTGGGTGAGGACGCCTAATACGCTCGGCAAGCTCTTTGATTTCCTTGTAGGTGATGCTCACATTCTTTGGCTTTGAATAGAGCATCTGAATTGCAGTTATCTCATTCTTATTATCTTCAATGTATTTAATCCATGACTCAACAAGACTCTTAGCTTTTTTAGTATCAACGACTCCCCTGGCATCCAACAGTTCATCTTTGTTTCCCTCATCAAAGATAAGATCATGAGAAAGTCTAATTTCTAAAATGCGCTGGCGAAGCTGTGGGTTGGAAGCGATTGGTGTAATTATCTGTTCGATGAAATTAGAGATCGCCTTCTTTGTATCCCTCTTGCCATCTATGTCAAGCGGAGCACTCTCAATAACCTCGGCCAAAGTGTCTGGATCTGCAATCTTTACAAGCTGTTGTGTAATTTCTTGAAGAGGTGTTCCTGCAAGCGCGGTGAGCTCAGCATTTTCACTAGGAGTAAGTTCGCGACTAAGACGCGCAAGGCGAGATGCAAGGGATGCGGTTTCATCAGCTGTGATCGTGAAGGTAGCAGCCTTCTCAAGAAGAGTCTTTAGAGGAACAGTTTTTGAACGCTCTAATGGAGTTGCATCTACAAAGTCATGTTCTGTTACTCCGACTGCATCAACAATCACAAAGCGTTCTTTATGAGTAGCATCTGGAGTAAGAGATGTAAAAGACGCATCATCCATGCTGCGGGCGCCGCGGCCCTTCATCTGCTCAAAGTAAGTGCCTGAGCGAACATCGCGCATAAAGAAGACACATTCAATAGCTTTAACATCGGTGCCTGTAGCGATCATATCTACGGTGACTGCGATTCGTAGAGTTGGAGAGTTACGAAAATCTTGTAGCAATTTTTTTGGATCTTTAGCGTTGTATGTAATCTTGGCCGCAAAGTCATTTCCCTTGCCGAATACTTGCATTACTTGAGTAACAATTTCCTCAGCATGATTATCATCCTTTGCAAATATTAAAGTCTTAGGAACTACACGACGTCCTGGAAATATCTCTGTAAATAATCGGTCACGGTAGGTTTCGAGGACTGTTCGTATCTGACTTTTACTCACAACACTGCGATCTAGTTCGTTAGCAGTGTATGGAACATCATTATCTAGCTCAAGTAGGCGCTGGTCCCTAGTGCGTTTATCCAGCACTGGAACAACGGTTCCAGCCTCAATAGTTGCACCTTTTTCAGAGATTTTTGTTTTGATTCGGTAAACCTCAAAATCAACATTTACTTTATCTGCAACAGATTGCGGGAATGTGTACTCAGATACCAAGTTCTGCTGGAAAAAGCCAAGTGTTTGCTTTGTTGGAGTGGCGGTTAGTCCAATTACATGTGCATCAAAGTATTCGATTACACCACGCCAAAGTCCATAAATAGATCTATGGCATTCATCAACGATTACTAGATCAAATGCCTCTGGTGGCAGTTCAGGATTGTATTGAACTTCAACAGGTGCATCAGGAATATAACCATCAATATTTGGATCATCATCTTCTGAAACTACTTTTCCCTTTAAAACTGAAAAAACTCTCTGGATTGTTGAAATTACTACGGCGGATGAACCGACCATTCCACTGCTAGTTAGTTTGTCTACGTTATACAAATCTGTAAACTTGCGACCATCATCTGGCGTTGTGAAATCTCGGAACTCGCGAAGAGTTTGATCACCTAAATTATTACGATCAACTAGAAACAGAACTCGAGTAAATCCACCATGCTTGAGGAGTCGATAAGACTCGGTTACTGCCATACGTGTTTTGCCTGCGCCTGTTGCCATCTGGACAAGCGAGCGGGAATGCTGATTATCTTTAAGTGATTGTTCAATAGAAATTATTGCTCTGCGAGATGCTGGCCGAAGATCATAACCATCTGTATTTGGAAGATTTTGGACCCGACCACGCCACGTAGCTTCCTTATGATTTTCCGCTTCGCGAATTACTCGTGCAAGGGTTTCTGGTTTTTGAAAGTTAAAGATTCGGCGAGCGCGCGGCTCGGGATCGAAAACATTTGTGAAGTTTGTTTCACTGCCTGATGCCTCATAGATAAATGGAAGTTCACCATTTACAAGCACCGCACTCTTAGATTGAGTTTCCGTAAGTCCCTTTGAATACCTATGTGATTGCCATTGAACAGCCATCAATGTTGTTCCTTGCGGTTTTGCTTCAATAACTCCAACCATTTTTCGGTTTAGATAAAGAACGTAATCCGCACGTCCCGCCCACTTCTCCATAATTACTTCACGAACGGCTACGCCAACGTGATTCACAAGGTCGATAGCTTCACGGTCTTGAACAACCCATCCTGCGGCAACGAGCTGGATATCAATGAGAACTCTTGCTTGCTCCTCTGGGTTTAAGTGGGTAGACATAAGCTAAAGATAACCAATGTATGCATAATTGAACAGAAATAGGTTTTTTCCATTGGGCTGGTGTGATTATGCCACTTTCCAATTGGCTTTTACTCAAAACTGTATTTACTTCACAATTCATTACAGTTGCTAAGAATTATCAAGCTTGGAAAATCACATCCCTATGATATTCAAGGTACTGATCCTGCATGCTGCTAAATTCCCCAACATCATGAGCGCCTATAGACCACTGCTCTAGAACTCTTGGGTTCAATTCTTTCGAAATTAATAAAGATCCAGATCCATTGAAAGAAATATATCCTCGATCAAACAGGTGATCTACATGAGGTGATAGAAGCAAGCCATTGTAACCGTCCAATTTTTCTGAATTGTTTGAGACCGACCAAGGTTTAATGTGGCTCGCTCTTAAATGTTTGATATTTGATACACCTGTAACGCGACAGGATTTTTCAATTAAACGTACATTTGCCTTGAAAATTCCTTGACCTCTCCGTGCTTTTGTCATTTGAATTTTCTCTAAGTCGCCATCAAGTTTTCTGGATTCAATTTCTAGATTAATCTCATACTCAGATTCGGTTTCTGGCGTTGGTGCTAGCTCACTTTGAATCAAATCAACATTAGCTCTGGACAAGTGGAAGAGTAATTCACCAAATTCTTTAGAAATTTCGGTCAGGTAGATACCTTGCAATCCATTTCCATTTGGCTGCAGTGGTGCATACTTCTCGGCTAGAAGTGGACCAATCTGTCCCATAAAATCTTTAGGCTTAAATGCGTTCTCTATTTCGGCGAATTCAACCTCGACATACCAACCTTCATCCGCCCAATTGCTGCCCGCCGCGCGAAAGTCAGGTTTTGGAGATGTCACGGCTGCCCTTTGCACAACTCCAATTGCTTTTATAAATGTGTCGCAAAAAGAGAATACAAAATCTCCGGGCCTTACTTCGGCCATCACCTCATAAAAGTGATTTCGTCCGCCATCAGATCTTGTTTTAGGTGACCATAAGAATCCACCTGGTACTTCAAAATCATATGTTTGATTCTGATTTACCCACCAATATCTCATATGGATTTTCCCTCAGTCCCCTCAACCTGCGGCGGCAGCACCAGCTTTGGTTTATCGCCTTCTCCCTCTTTTAATTCACTCTTTATTGCTTTGATGGTGGCAGGGATGCCATTTTCATAGGAGTAGAGAGCTAAGGCAAAAAGGTGGGCGAAGATATAGCCATCTTCTTGGGAGAACT
>CAIUSQ010000160.1 GCA_903901905.1 uncultured Actinomycetes bacterium | reverse complement strand
TTAGCAGCTGCCGCCGTTGAAGCGGTTTCAATAACTTGGGCGTTTGGATAGTTTTTTGCAATAAAAGAGCGGCATTGTGATTCAGCATGTGGATGAGTAGCAATTGATTTAATATCTTTTGGATCTTTATTTTCCAGTGTCATTAACGAGAAGGTAACTGGCAAAGTAGTCTCAGCAGTAATTACTAATGGCTCACCACTTGCTAACTCATCTAGGGTTCTAGCAACTACACCTTCAACCGAGTTTTCAATTGGTACCAATGCTTTACTGCACTCACCTTTGCGAACTGCATCCAATGCTGCTGTCACATTTGCATAAGCAATTAATTGATCATCACTTGCGGCAATTTTTAAAAGAGCGGCTTCAGTAAATGTCCCAGCTGGGCCAAGGTAGGCATACTTAATCGACATGGGTTAAGAGTAGCCGAGTAGCTTTCGGGCAAGGGCTGGGTTATCGCTCATAACTGCGCTTACTCCCAATTTTGCACATAACCGTAAATCGGCTTCATTATTTACCGTCCAAACAAATACCTTCTTACCCTTTTTGATCGCACTTGCCACAAACTCTGGGTTTTCTCGAATTAATTTAATGCTTGGACCGATTATCGGGGCTGGATTTATTTTTGAAAGTATCTTATTTTTAACAAGGTATGCACTCTGATACCCACTTCTTAAATTTCGCAAGGTGGCAAGGTAGGAAAAAGAGATTAACGAAATAGTAATTTCACTTTCCACAATTTCGCTAGATTTTTCAGCAAGTAACCTGTGGGTTAATTTTTCGACTAAGCCACCAGTTGGAACTGGATGTTTGAACTCAATTACTAAATCTTTTTTGTTTTTAATCGCTAGATCTAATAATTGATCTAATCGATATGGATTCACCTTTTCTTTTAATTCAGAGTATGTGGTCTTTGCAATCTCAAGATCTATCTTTGAAAGCCGGGTGGTGTTTCGGTCGTGATAACAAATAATCTGCCGATCTTTTGTCAGTCGCACATCACACTCAAATCCATCCGCGCCCTGTGCAATTGCGCCCTCATAGGCAGCTTTAGAACCCTCAGCAAAATCACTACTAGCACCGCGATGGGCATAGATGAGCATTGCGTTGGCGTCCTTTCTTTATAGATTCAATTATGTGGTGAGATTGGCTCTATGAAATGGCAGTTTAACTCCTTCGCACAAACAGATCTCGGTTTAGTGCGCGAAGGTAATGAGGATTCGGCGATCTACGGTGCAAATTTAATTGCGGTTGCCGATGGCATGGGTGGTCATGCTGGTGGTGAGGTTGCCTCTGCAATAGCAATCAACACACTTGCCCAACTTCTGCCAGTAATTACTGACCCAGAAATTGATATCGATTCGCGAGAAGATTTATTTTTAAATATTACTTATGAAATAGATTCACAAATATTGGAAAAAAGTAAACAAAATCAAGAGCTTGCTGGCATGGGGACCACTTTAACTGCGCTAAATATCTCAGGAGATAATGTTGAATTACTTCATATTGGTGACTCTCGTTGTTACCGTTACCGCGATAACAAATTAGAGCAACTAAGTTATGACCACACGGTGATGCAGGAGTTGTTAGATCAAGGACGGCTTACACCTGAGGAAGTGTTTGATCATCCACAAAGATCCTTACTCACCCAAGCATTAATGGGTGACTCAGGTCTTGATCCAATTTTAGTTAGTTACGAAATAAAAGCAGATGATAAATTCTTACTTTGCTCAGATGGCTTAACTAATCTTTTATCTGATTATGAGATCGGCAAAATTATCGAGTCAAACACTGGTGATGATGTAATTACTGCACTAATCACCGAGGTTAAAGCAAAAGGAGCACCAGATAACATCACAATTATCTGGGCCCAAGTTACTGATAAAAAGGTGAGTAGTGAGATTAAAAAAATCGGGGCAGCAAATGAATAGCCCAATTACGAAATTAGCTGACGGCCGATACATAGTTAGCCAAATGATTGGCACCGGCGGAATGGCCGATGTTTATCTTGGGTTAGACACCAGATTAGATCGACAGGTCGCAATTAAAGTTTTGCGCCGTGATTTAGCAAAAGATCCAGCATTTGTAGCCAGATTTCGCAAAGAAGCATTAGCAGCCGGTGGTTTAAACCATCCTGGAATTGTTGCAGTTTATGACTCTGGTGAAGAAAATGATTCACCATATATTGTGATGGAGTTAGTTAATGGGCAAACTCTTCGACAAAAGATGCAGACACAAAGTATTTCACT
>CAIUSQ010000159.1 GCA_903901905.1 uncultured Actinomycetes bacterium | reverse complement strand
CTTTTTATTGATGCGTCTAAGCGATTCAGTAAGGGCAAAGCGCAAAACTTCCTGACAGATGAAGATGTTGAAGATATCTTCGCTGTTTACCATTCACTAGGAGAAGCTGAGAAGGAAAACATCTCAGCTCGCCTTGTTTCTCATAACGAAATTGAAGAAAACAATTGGGATCTGAACATTGGTCGCTATCTCAAGGCAGATGCTGCAGAGGTCGTCGATGTTCAAGATGCGCTCGCATCTTTTGATCAAGCTCGTACTGAATTAGCAGCTGCCGAGAAGTCTTTGCTCGCTAAGTTGAAGGCAGCTGGCTATGCGTAATGGTTGGGTTGAAGCAACATTAAGAGATGCGCTCGAACCTATCGCTAATCGCCCAGATGGAAAAGATTACCCACTTGTACTAAGTGTCACAGAAAAGCGGGGCATCATTCCTCAAACTGAGATATTCAAACATCGTATTGCGACAGATGACATTTCAAAATACAAAGTCTTAGAGCCTATGGACATTGCCTACAATCCATATTTACTTTGGTGTGGAGCAATTGGTCAATGGCAAGGATCTGAAGCTGGCGTTGTTTCGCCCGTTTATGAGTGTTTTCGAGTCAAATCCAATTGTGAACCAAGATATTTGGGATACATATTTGAAACTGGAATTCTGACAAGCTATTTTGATGCGCTCGCAATCGGTTCAATCGTGAGACGCCGCCGAACCATTCCCTCGGATTTTATTGCAGCCCCAATTCAGCTACCCCCACTCCCAGAACAAAAAAGAATTGTTGACCTCATCTCATCGGTTGATTCCTACATCGAAGCCCTCCAGCAACAATTAGAAAGTTCGAAAAGATCAAGAAATGCCGTGCTTCATGAGTTGTTGACTGCAGGTGGTGATGTTTGGATTGAGACAACTCTTGGCGAAATATGTGCAGACGGGTTATTTGCGGATGGAGACTGGGTCGAATCTAAAGACCAGGACCCTGAGGGCGATTATCGTCTGCTACAGCTTGCAGACATTGGGGATGGCACCTTTTTGAACAAGTCAGATCGTTGGATGAATCGAGAACAGTTCAATCGGCTAGGTTGTACAAAACTAGAGGTTAACGATGTTTTGATTGCTCGAATGCCAGATCCCATTGGTAGAGCATGTCTACTTCCAGAAGGCTTGCCTGTGTGCGCAACAGTCGTGGATGTAGCAATTGTTAGAACTGGTAACGAAACTTTGCAGAAGTTTCTTGCTCTACTTATTAATTCATCTGATTTTCGAACAGAAGCTTTCTCCCTTCTTACAGGAACTACCCGTCAACGAATCTCACGAGGCAACCTGGCCAAAATTTCCTTTGTAATCCCTTCACAAGAAAAGCAACTTGAAATCGTGAATTTGATTTCTTTATTTGATGGTGAGATTGCCCAATCAGTTCGAGTAATCGAAGAGGCAAAACAATTAAGGTCTGGATTGTTGTCCGATCTCCTCAGCGGAGAACACGAAATCCCTGCCAGCTACGACAAAGTCATGGGTGCTGCGTAATGATGTCTCAGATTGAAAAGAGCATCGACGAGAAGATGGTTCAGATGGGTTTGGCAGATCATCTTTCTCAACTCGGTTGGGTATGGGCAGAGGATGAAACTCTTGGACGCCCATTTGAAAGTGTTTTCTTGAGTGATGATGTAATTAAAGGGTTGCTTGGCTTAAATCCTGAGATTGCAAAGGTCCCTGCTCGAGCAGAAGAAGTACTTTCAAAGTTGCGGGCTGTTCTACTAGGTGTTCGAAACGATGGACTTGTTTCCTCTAACGAAGAGTTTGTTGCGTGGTTGTGTGGTCGCAGAACGATCAAATACATTGGCACAGATAAAGATGTGCAAGTTAATCTGATTGATTTTGAAAATCCCAAGGCGAATACTCTG
>CAIUSQ010000158.1 GCA_903901905.1 uncultured Actinomycetes bacterium | reverse complement strand
CGATACTCATCTTTTGCTATTCCATCCAATAAATAAAAAGGCAGAAGGGTTACTGCACCTAAGGAAACTTGTGTTGCAGCCATCGCTTCTGGTTTCAATTTATAAGGCAGGACGAACTTTCGAGTATATGGAAAAGAGAATCCATAGCAAGTAACAGCAAGTAATAATGCGAGCACAGCGCTTATTGGATTTGCTCCAAGTCCATTCCACGCTCCAAGAACAGTGAGTACTCCTAAAAAGCCGAGTAGTAGACCAATAATTTGAAAGCTCTTCAATTTTTCGCCGCGAAATACAATCATGATTGCAAGCAAAGTCATCAATGGTGTGACTGCATTTATTATTCCTGCAAGAATTGAAGTCACTTGTGTTTCGGCTTGAGCAAATAGGACGCCTGGAACAACATTGAGCAACATGGCAACAACCCACAGATGAGCCCAGACCTTTTTATCTGTAGGTAGCGAGATGTTCTTATAGCGAGCCCAAAAAACTAATGTGAGGGCACCTAATGAAACGCGCCCAAAAGCAACGCCTACTGGAGTCAGAAATTCCAAACCTAATTTTATGAAAATGAATGAGCAGCCCCAAACAATACCTAAGGCGATGTAGAGGCCAAGCCAGTTATTACTTTTCTTAGGTGAGGGTGATTGCACTTAGCAATGATGGCATAGGAATGAGCCTTGTAGGACAGTTTTTCAGGACATAGAAAAGAATGGGGAATTCAGTTATTTGATCTTGAAAGTTTTCATGTAAATAACTTTTGTACCAACTGTGGCAAGAACAGTCTTACTACCTGATTTCACGGTGTTTTTGCCGATCTTTGCAAGTACGCCATTGATTGTTATTTTCAGTCCTGCTGTGGATCCGACTGCAGCAATTGTCATCTCACGATTATTTACAGTGACGCTAATACTTGTGGCTCCCGTGGAAGTTGACGCGGTTGGCTTTGGAGTTGGTGATGCTGATGGAGAAACTGTTGGCTTTGGAGTGGCACCAACAACTTTGGCAGTAACAGTCAGAGTTGTCTGCACAGTATTTGACTGACCATATTTACCGCCTGGTGATTGAACAGCTGAAAGCGTTGTTGTACCTGGTGCTACACCAACAACAGTTCCATTCACAATTTTTGCTACTTTTTCATCTAGAACTGAGTATGTCCAGACTCCAGGTGAGTTTGAAGTTGGATTCTTTATCTTTGCGGCCGTATCTTCAGCAGCAATTGATTGCGGTTCAAATGCACCAATAGTTGGAGTTACACCAAGTACACGAATTGTAAATTGAGTCATACCTGCAACCCAGTACGCAGATGCTGCTTGTGACAAAGTAATCGTGACTAAACCTGCATCACCTAACTTGATTGAGTTTCCTGAAACTGTTGCAATCTTTGGATCACTTGAAATATATGTCCATGCACCATCTGATTTAGATGCAGGATTCACAATAACAACATCAGGATCTCCTGCTAATTTTTCAAGATTAGGTAGCGCCGTATATGTAGGAGTTCCCTTTACGGTCAGCGTCATCGTTACCGGCTTTGATGGACCAAATTTTGCAGATGCTTCTTGCTGGGCGGTAATTGTTGTCTTTCCAGGCGCAATTATTCGCGCATTATTTCCATCAACAGTTGCAACCTTAGGGTCAGATGATGTCAGCGTCCATGCACCCGTTGAATTAGAAGTAGGAACAACGAGTGAGATAGAGGGCGATGATGTTGCACTTTGAGTAACGGTTATGTCATTGAGCGAACCAACAGTTGGATCTGCGGCTAGAACAGTTACAACCATTGTTGTTTTAGCCGAGCTATAACCACCTGAGGGTGACTGTTTAGCAGTAACTGTTGTTGTGCCTGCACGCAGTGGAGTCAGCGTGACACCAGAAATCGTTGCTACACCCGGGGTGCTAGAAGTAAATGTCCAACTACCAACAGAATTAGATGTCGGCGGAGTTAGATCTACTTTTGCAATGCT
>CAIUSQ010000157.1 GCA_903901905.1 uncultured Actinomycetes bacterium | reverse complement strand
TATGATACCTACTAATCGGCGCTCGGAGGAGTACGGATATCGCTATGGGTATAGGGGATATCGCACCTATTACGACTACGGTAGCGGACGTAAGAATAAATCCCTTTACTCACCAGTTGAACCTTATGGACCTGAACTTAAGGGAAGATCAAAAGATTCTAAAGTAGAGGATTTAGCGGTATATGCCGATTACGACGGTTTGCAGGAGTTGCAAGTCAACATTGAGGGTACCAAACCTAAGTGGCGTAAGCTTTCAGAGCGTATCTTCGGTTCATTGTATCAACAATTATCGCGTGAATTGGAATCTCACTCTCAAGAGAAAACCAAGGCGATTAACTCTGGTAAGGAGTTGCTTGCTCCAAAGGCAGAGAGGTTGAGCGTTTTAGAATGGCTTCGTTCAAGGAGTGGTAGAGAGAGTAACTCTTCAGGTCAGTTGACTCTAACTTTTGATGAAGAAATCGAGCAGAAAATTCGCGAGTGGCGTTCGAATTACACTGCGACGAGGAAACCAACCACAGTAAGCAGGGATTCACAGAAATCTTCAATTAAAAAAACCTACAGTAAAATTGAGGTGAAGAGTAAAAAGAGTGCAGTTAAGAGACTGCCTGCGAAGAAGTCAGTTAAAAGATAGAAAGTTTGCCCAGTTCCTAGATTATTGCTTTCATCACACTTGCAGCACTCTGACTAGTAAGAGCCTTTTCCACTCAAGACCGCTTTGAAGGTACGAGCAACAAGGATAATGTCTAACCCAATAGACCAATCTTGAACATATTTGATATCAAAGACCATTCGCTCCTCCCATGTCGTATCTTTTCGGCCTGATACCTGCCAGATACCTGTTAACCCTGGTTTCGCAAGCTGTCTACGAAAGTGAAAATCCCCCAACTGAGATGCCTCCTCAGGCAGGATGGGGCGCGGTCCAACAAGTGACATCGTGCCAACAAGAACGCACCATAACTGCGGCAGTTCATCCAATGAGAAACGACGCAGAATTCTTCCCACACGGGTAATTCGGGGATCATTCCGATATCTTTCAGCCATTTCTTCATCTGGGCGACCGAGGATTTCTAAACGTTGGGCATCAGCGCCAGGGCGCATACTTCGAAACTTTGGAAATGAAAAGAGTGCCCCGTTTTGCCCGATTCGCTCTTGTGAATAAAAAAGTGGACCCCGAGATTCAGTTTTAATCAGCAAAGCAATCAATAAGTAAAGTGGTGTTAGAAAAATTATGGCGGGAATTACTAATACTAAATCAAATAGGCGCTTGATAACTCTAAGTGAGTCGCTGATTTCAGCAGCGCCAATTGAAACCCACTTAAACCCATCAAAGTGTGTAAGGGGACCTTGTGAGGTGGCTAGCGCTAAGTTATCGAGAACCAAAAACTCAGCACCTGTTTGCTGCACGGCCCACATCAGTTGTTCGATCTGGGTGGCTTCAAAATCATGAGCATTTGTTAGTAAGAGCTTGGTTTGGCGAGCTAAAGTGATCTGGAAGGTAACCTCATCAACCCACTTCTTAAAATCTTTGGCGCCGCTGGGGCTTGAGAAAAAGCGAGGCTCAGCACCTTCACTGGCGGCGAATTCTGTCACAGCTGAATCTGCAAGACCATCTGTTGTAATCACCAGCCATTTTTCACCTCCTTGTGGTGCGCGCAATCTCGATTCAACTACCCGTAGGAATATCCAGCGCAGGCCAAGATGTAATAGCGTGCCACCAACAAGACTAAAGAGAATCACAAAGCGTGAGATTTGAATCTTAAATAGATAACTAGCTGATGAGAAGGTTAAAAATGTCATAAAACTTGAGCGCAGCAACCTGCGATATCCATCTATGTGATTATCAAGTATTGCCAGATCCCAAGCGCCAAATAGGGAGAGGCAGCAAAGCCAGATAATTGGAAATGCGATAAGCAGGATGAATTCTTTGAGATTGCTACTGAGTGCGACATCTTCACCGATATGTCTTACCTCAACGGCGAGGGCTGTAAGGCCGACCAACAAAATGGATTCAAATGCGATCAAATAATTAAGAAG
>CAIUSQ010000156.1 GCA_903901905.1 uncultured Actinomycetes bacterium | reverse complement strand
TAGAAAATCTTGATCCAGTGGCTAATCAATGGCGAAAAATAACGCTACAAGGGAAGTTCTCTCAGATCAACCAAGAACTTGTTCGTAATCGCTATTACGAAGGCAAATTCGGCTTTGAAGTTCTAACGCTCTTCACAACAACAAATGGTGAAAATTTCTGGGTAGATCGGGGCTGGGTTGCCGCTGGACCAAATGCAGCCACTCCCCCTGATGTCGAGCAAGTTACTAGTGAAAGCATAGAAATCAACGCACGAATCAGATCTGAAAATTTGAGCCGACAACTTCAAGGATCATTCTTTGTCACCAGGACGACAAGTGAAAAACCCGAATCAATTGCGAAGCTTCAAGGTATCGATGCGAATGAATACTATTTGGATTTATTAGGAAGTCTCGACGGACAAGTAAGACCACTTACTGAAATCGAATTACCTGAATTATCAAATGGACCACATTATGCATACGGTATTCAGTGGTTGGCCTTCGCGCTATTAGCGCTTATAGGTCGGTTCTTAATCTTCCGTGAAGCCAAGAGATTGCCGCTGGTAAAGGTCGAAATATAATCCGCCTAAGGCAACTAGCTCCTCATGTTTTCCAGATTCGATAATGACACCATCTTCTATAACCAATATTTGATCCGCATGCACAATAGTTGAAAGACGATGCGCGATCACAATACTTGTCCGACCCACAAGTGCGCTCTTAAGGGCTTCCTGCACAAGCGCTTCATTCTCTGAATCGAGATGCGCAGTTGCCTCATCTAAGATAACAATTTGAGGTTTCTTCAAGAGTAGCCTTGCAATTGCGAGACGCTGTTTCTCGCCTCCCGATAATCTGTGTCCACGCTCTCCAACAACAGTATGCATTCCGTTAGGCAGCGTTCGAATGAAATCCCCGATCTGTGCCGCGTCGCAAGCCGCTAACATTTCTTCATCACTTGCATCAGCCTTCGCGTATCGTAAATTCGAAGCAATACTCTCATGCAACATATGGGAGTCCTGGGTGACAATTCCAATTAGCGAACGCAGCTCAAGAATGGTTGTGTTGCGAATATCTATTCCGTTTATTGAAATTGAGCCAGCAGTAACGTCATAAAGTCTTGGGAGCAATCCCGAAATAGTGCTCTTTCCGGCTCCGGACGGACCAACAATTGCAGTTAGAGTCCCCGGCTCACAGCTAAACGAAACAGCACGTAACACATCCTCACTCACGATATTTTCAGCAACGTCCGGTCCTTCGAGTGAGGCAATCGAAATCTCATTAGCTTTTGGATATGTAAAACTTACATTTTTGAATTCAATAACCGGCATGTTTTCTGGAATATGGACCGGGCTTGCTGGATCCTTCACCATCGGTTCTAAATCCAATACTTCAAATACTCGTTCGAATGAAACTAAAGCAGACATAACATCGACTCGGATATTCGAAATCGAAGTGAGTGGTCCATATAGACGCGCAAGCAAAGCTGTAATCGCAAGCAGAGTTCCAATAGTTATTTCCTTATTGATTGCTAAATGCCCACCGATTCCATACGCAAAAGAAGTTGCAATTGCAGCGACAGAGGTCATCGCTATGAAGAAAATTCGGTTTAACATGGCGATTTTTATGCCCATATCTGCAACCCGTCTTGCTTTACCCCGAAAGTTCTTAGCTTCCACAATTCGATCACCATAGAGCGAAACTAAGAGCGCTCCGGATACATTGAAGCGTTCGGTCATGGTCGATGACATCTCAGCATTTAAATCGAATGATTTTCGGGTATAGATCGCAAGTTGGCGACCAATCCATTTTGTCGGAACGATGAATATCGGCAACAGAATCAAGGAAACTAAAGTGATTTGCCAAGATAGCGTCAGCATTGCAATCGTGACTAGAACGAGCGTCAATGAGTTACTCACTATTCCAGACAAGGTGGAAGTAAACGCCTGTTGTGCTCCTATAACATCACTATTGATTCGGGAAACCAGAGAACCTGTTTGGGTTCGCGTAAAGAATGCAATCGATTGCTTCTGGACATGTTCAAAGACTTGACTGCGCAAGTCATAGATAAGTCCTTCGCCAATTCGGCTAGAGAACCAACGACCCAACATGCTAAAAATTGCATCAGCTATTGCGAGTAGGGCAACTATGAATGCGAATTTAGTTACGATATCTGAGCGACCCGGAATCACACCGTCATCGACCAACACTTTAAGTAGAAGAGGTGTTGCTACTACAAGAATTGCATCAATAATTACTGTGCCTATAAATATGAAAAGATATTTACGATATGGCTTGGCAAAGCTGATTATTCTTTTCAGGGTCCCAGTCTTAAGTTTCTGATTCTTAACTGATTGATCCGAACTCATTGATCTCAAGGCCATCCATTGGCCATGCATCGACACAAATTAAACCGTGAACCCAATCGCTCGCAGTTGTTCACGACCGTCATCTGAAATCTTTCCTGGTCCCCAAGGTGGCATCCAAACCCAATTGATTTTCACATCTGAAGTAATGTCGGCGAGAACCTGATGTGTTTGATCTTCAATAACATCTTGTAGCGGACAAGCAGCAGATGTAAGAGTCATATCGAGAATCGCGACGTTATTCTCATCGAGGCGCATGTCATAAACCAAACCTAAGTCGATCACATTAATTCCGAGTTCTGGATCAATTACATCCTTCATCGCCTCGGTTATGTCATCGAGAGTTGTATTTGCG
>CAIUSQ010000155.1 GCA_903901905.1 uncultured Actinomycetes bacterium | reverse complement strand
TGGGCCGATTGCACTAGCTGTAATTAAGCGAACAACGCCAGTTGAGGCAGTTCTTACAGTGGGCGGAATCAGCGCTGCGCAACAAGTCATTGTTCCTGCGTGATTATAACCAGTCATATCGAATAAATTATCTCTACTAGAGCGGTGGAGATCTGTATGAGAGCAAGACGAAGTGGCCTGAGCGCTGCATCAGCAGCAATTTCGCTATCGCTTCTTTTTGGATTGATTACACCTAGCTTTGCAGTCGATAGTTCGCGCACATCACTTCTGGCAACAGATCCCGTTATTAGCGGACTTCAGTTATGCACAGATCGAGCACAGCTTGATTGTCTTGAATCGCTATATGTTGAACATTCAGATGGAACGATTGAAAAAGCCAATATCGTGGAAACTACTCAACAAGATTTGCCACCTTTTCAAAGCCAGAAAAATCAACCCATCACCTCAATATTTGAATTTAACAGCGGAAAGCGAAACGGACCACTCCAACGGATACAGGTCTATACAACTTTGCAGACCCCCTCTTACATTCCGGATGCAACTAGATGGGGTCTTGAACAAGGAAGACGTTGGGGAGCGTTGTGGTTGATATTAGATCGTGTACTGCTACCTACTGAACCAGTATTCGCAAAGATGAACTGCGATGGCATAAATATTGAATCATGTATTCGGGAACCCGCTTTAAATCCTAATGATGTCTTTCATTTAACTGTTCGAACTAGTTGGCTCAAACCAGTTGGTACTGGAGGGTCGGCAGCTAACTATGGATTGAATTATAAGAAGATTCCTGGTGGAACGCTATGGAGATTTTCTGGATCAGAGCATCTGCAATCGCTGTTCTGGGATGGCAATGCGCTTCGAGAATCTTTAGAGCCAGAGAATCAAAGTATGAAAACTGACTTCTTCACTCCAACTCTCTATTTTGTAGTCGACCATGCGGGGAAGGATCAATCTGAATCATTCTGGGATCCAACCTGTGCTGATAAAGGGTTCACCGCGACGATGATGAATGCACCATTAGCAGGTCAACCATTTTGGGATTATAAGAGAGAGTCTTTGGTCTTTAACGTGTACGGACCTCATCTCAATCCTGTCGGGCAGCTGAATAAAGGATTTTTTCAAGTTGTTTTTCATAAAGCTTGGCTCGACTGTCGTTTTCCTGGAAATACCCTTAGTACGGCCGCTGAATTAAAAGTTTCAATAATTGATGAATCTGGTGTTCCGCAAGTTGCCGTTACAAATGTGAAAATGAAGAAGGAAGTAGTCGAGATCTACGCTTCCGGATTCCACTATTCATCACCCAAGATTGAAGTTGCACGCAAAGGTGCAAAGAATTCTGAAGAGACAGTGCGCACAGTCGGCTATGGAGATAGTTGGCAGGAGTTGATTGTTCCTAAGAAAATCACAATCACATGCGCCAAAGGCAAGGTGACAAAGAAAGTCACAGCAATTAAGCCGGTCTGTCCTTCTGGTTACAAGAAGGTTTCTAAGCCTTAAATCAAAGCTGAGAGCATGGCGTAGGATTGCGCTATGGAGACGGTGACGATGGGCGCAGTTGGTGCAGTCGCAGCCCTCACTTCATTGCTTCTCTTCTTTCTTGGCTTTCGTTCTTACCGAAAGTCGCAATCACAGAACCCTCGTACATATAAGAGAGGCAGACTTTAATGGTCTTCACAATTCCTGAAGGGTTACATCCTGATCTCAATCCACTTGCGTGGATGGT
>CAIUSQ010000154.1 GCA_903901905.1 uncultured Actinomycetes bacterium | reverse complement strand
CGGGAACGATTTCTCTAAGATTCAAAAAGAGAAATAGGGGCCATGAAATCTAAATCTGTAGCAGCAATTGCGATTGCCTTCTTTATTGGAGTGGGTTCTGTAACTTCAGTGAACGCAGCTACGAGTTCCGTTGGCGACCCCGGCCGTTCATGGTCTATTCCAAATGATGGTGAACTTGGGCAACACGTTCAGCAATTTCTAGACACGGACATTGGTAATCCAGTTTCATACTTGGTGAAAAATGAAAACTGGTCGAAATATAACGATGAAGATCCGACTTGTACGAGCTTGGAAGATTCAAAGTGCTCTTCTGGAAATGTTTCGTTTCAGGCCGTAATTCCTTTTTGCAAAGATAGTAAAGATCTAAATTGCACTTTAGATTTTGGAACTATTGATGCATCCGGAAAGAAAGCAAGTGGGGTATTTTCTAGATATTTTCCGTTAAAAGCTCAAAATGAATATGTTGGAAATTCAGCCTATAAATTACCGAGTGGAGTAGCAGGTTCACTCTTTACAATTCCACAAGCACCGCACGATGGAGGAAACACATATTTTCTTTCGGTTCTTTTACAAGGAAGCGGTACTAACTTAAGTTCGATTTCATTGCAGGATTTTACTATTCGTATGTATCCAGTAAAGCTTGAAAATAACAATTATAATTGTGGTGGCGTGTGCAATGAATATGGTTTTGTAAAAGTGCTAAAAGGTGTTGCTGGAAACCCAACCGGAAAAGATACATGGTTGGTTTCTGGACCGGGCGTTCAAGGAAATAACTTTTGCGTTGCAGATTCAACTAAAGAAGGATTATGTGCACAGCGTTTTGCATTCCCTGCAGATATTCGTTACTACGTCACTGTAAAAATGCAGCAAATTCCATCTGGATGGATGCATGGACGCATGAGTGATCCTGAAATTCAAATCAAGAAGGAAGCGGATTATTCAACAATAGAGATAACAGCTAATCCGGTTGCGGTTCCTGCTATTTATAAGATGTATAACTATCCGCAAATGCCTGAGGAGCTGAAATCACAATACGATATAAAGACTGGTGCATATAAAAATTCCGATAGGTTTAAAAATGATCCGCTTAATGCGGCACCTGGTGGCAGGACAGCAGAAAATGATGATCCACTAAAAAGAAATGTGATAAATAAAATAGATGCTTCTGCGCCATGGGGAATGGATGAACTCAAGCTTTGGCTACCATTTCTAAATGATCAAGCAACTGCTCTGCTTTCATATTGGAGTGTTAGGACACTCTCGACAAGTGAACGAGTGGGTTCAAATGCTTGCTTTACTGATAAAGACAATGTCACAGGAATTGTCACCACAAATTCAACTCAATATTCAGCTGGACCTCCATCATTTAACAAAGCTGAGGCAACTTTGGAATACAAGGTGGGTGCGCCTCACTATGGAACGGACAAGTCTGTATTCAAGGGCTCGTATGATCTTGTGATGCGCTCTGATGTTGCTCGTTGCGTTTATGGTTTCTCTAAAGCGCCAATCAACGCAACAATTGCGATTACTAGTGCTGATGGAACGCCTCAAGTAGCAACAACTGTTATGGGTGAGAAAAATGGCTGGGTTTATTTGCAAGCTAAAAACTTTGAGTTCTCGACTCCGGTAATCAAAGCAAAATTAACTCAAGAACCAGAGCCAACTCCAGCCCCGACTGTAACTCCAACACCTACGCCTACTCCTTCGGTTACAGCAAAAGCAACCGCAAAGAAGAATACAATTTCGTGTATCAAGGGAAAGGTTACAAAGAAGGTAACCGGGGTAAATCCAAAGTGCCCGACTGGATATAAGAAAAAGGGATAGCAATGAAATATCTACGCAATAGATTTGTTCAAAGCTTTATAGCTATCTTTGTTTTCTATATTGCAATAATCGTTCTTATCTCTCAAAATCCAAGTGGTGATGCCAATGCTATTGATGATGCGCTGATTGAGCAGAGTTCCGAAGATCGCCTTGAAGTTCTTATGCAGATCACTGGCGTAGATCCACTCAAAGGAACTGCAGAGGCG
>CAIUSQ010000153.1 GCA_903901905.1 uncultured Actinomycetes bacterium | reverse complement strand
GGGTGGTTTTCTGCTGTTGAGGCCCAATCAACTAAAACTGCATTTGGATAACCCGCAACAACTTCGCTGATAATTTTATTATTTCCTTCACGCCAGGTTCTTGGAACAGAAGTATTAACGACTACAACCTTTGGTTGATCTTTAAGAAGTTCCATCAATTTGACCATGTCTTCGCGTGAAACTGAGTTGTTGTTTCCTACATTCAGAACTACAGAAGAACTACCAACTTTCGGCTTATCTTCTTCAACCGCTTTGATTAACTCTGGTATTTGGCGACCAACGCGGGCATTAATAAGTGCAATCTCACTTTGCATTGCCAACTTATTGCGGATACCTAGAATTACTGAATCTCCAGTAACCCACAACCCAGTTTTGTTTTCAGAAAAAACAGTATCTGGAAGCTCAAGTTCTGGCTTTACTTCAACAATAATTGATTGATCGCGTTGCCAAGCAAGAGCGACAGAGCTGCCTGTAATTGCGACAGTAAACGCGGTAACAGATGCTACAAAAATTCGCTGCCGCTTCTGCATGGTTTTGGTCCGATACTTCATTCCTCTAAACCAGTTCTGGACTACGCCTTTACGAATCGGAATTTCAATTGCGCGAAGTGAGATATCAGCAAGTGCCAAAACAATTAAAACTCTTGCAACGTTGAGAGCAGGAAGCGAACCAGTTAAATCAACTCCGGGTCTAGTAATTTGGAAGACCACCCAGTGCCATAGATAAATTCCATATGATCTCTGGCCAATCCAAAGAAAGACCCTGTTGCTTAGCAATGGCGAGAATCTTGATGCTGGGTGAACAACTGAAACTATGGTTGCACAACCAAATAATCCCGCAAGTGGAAATGCAATTTGATAAAGAGTGGCATTACTTTGATCAATAAATAAGAAGATGCAGAGCAGACCAATGAATCCAAAGACACCAATTCCATCAATGAAATCTTGCGCGCGCTGGGAAATATTGCGAGTTAGGTTTCTTGGAATCCAACTGACAGCCAGCGCTGAACCTAGAAACAAACCAAGGCTATGAGTGTCAGTTCCAAAGTAGATATGACTGATTCGTCCTGCTGTTGCGTTATCAGCTTGTAGCGAGAAGAGGAAGAGTGCAGTTCCAGAAAAAGTTGCGATAGCTAGTGCCGCACGCCTGACTACCCGCTTACCGAATCTGCGCCAAACAAAGAGCAGAATGATTGGCCAAATCAGATAGAACTGAAATTCAACTGCAAGCGACCACGTATGTTGGAGGAGTGGTGGGCGACCAATAGCCTGGAAGTAATCTTGATTAAGTGCCACTAATTGCCAATTATTCGTTCCGGTGAGCACAAAAGGCACATCGCTTATGAATCTGCGAATTGCATCAGGTGCAAACAACGCTGTAAAAACCGAGGTAACAATTATGAGGACTACAAGTCCTGGAAGAAGTCGTCTAATTCTCGCCGCATAGAACTCTTTAATATCTAAACCATTTGCACTTTCAATTGAATCCAAAATAAGCCGAGTAATTACATAACCCGAAATCACAAAGAAGAGATCGACACCGAGAAAGCCACCGGGAATCCAAGAAATTCCTAAGTGATAAAGAACAACCGCAAAAACTGCAAGCGCACGCAATCCATCAATTGCCGGAATATGAGTTGAAGAAATTGATGCGCGCTGCATCGAACTTACTTACGTTTTTTGGTTGTGCTCTTCTTTGCAACTTTTCTAGCTGGTGTAGCTGCAGGTTTCTTCACATCTGTTTTTGAATTGATTGCTGGTTCTGCTGAAGCTCTACCGCTTTGACGCACAAATGTTTTTTCTGTTGGACGATTAT
>CAIUSQ010000152.1 GCA_903901905.1 uncultured Actinomycetes bacterium | reverse complement strand
ATGGTGAGTTCATTGAAGTATTTGTCGATACGCCCGTAGAGGTATGTCGATCTCGTGATCCAAAGGGCCTTTATAAGAAATCTGCAGCAGGTGAGATCCCTAACTTCACGGGAGTTGGCCAAGATTACGAACCACCAATATCTCCAACACTAACCGTTGATGGAACAGCACCAAACGATGAAATTGTCGAGAAGATCATTAAGGTTCTTCTGTGAACTGGATAATTTTTGCCCTCGTAGGTAGTACAGCTCAACTCATTGATGGATCACTCGGCATGGGCTTTGGTCTTACAAGCTCAACACTTCTTGTGACTCTTGGTGCATCAGCAGCTGTCGCATCAGCAGCAGTGCACTTTGCAGAAATCGGGACAACTCTTGCATCAGGTGTTTCTCATTGGCACGCGGAAAACATTGATAAAAGAATTTTGGTGCGGTTGGCAATTCCTGGTGGAATTGGAGCCTTTTTAGGTGCAACATTTTTATCATTTATTGATCTTTCGAGTTCAAAGATTTTCATCTCAACGCTTCTGCTTTTCTTAGGTTTTCTACTTCTTTATCGCAATGTATTCAAATCACAGGGCCAGGTAAATATGGTCGAAATTACAAATCCTAACTTTTTAACCTACCTTGGCTTTACTGGAGGTTTTGTTGATGCATCTGGTGGCGGCGGTTGGGGGCCAATCGTTACGCCAACGCTAATCACCACAACTGCGACTGAACCCCGTAAAGTTATTGGAACGGTGAGTGCAGCTGAGTTCGTAGTTGCATTATCAGCTTCCACAGGATTTTTATTGCAGATTGGTCGTATAGATATCGATTGGGGAATTGTGGGCGGCTTAGCACTT
This sequence comes from uncultured Actinomycetes bacterium, assembly GCA_903901905.1. The sequence goes on along the minus strand of CAIUSQ010000152.1, from coordinate 12,848 downwards.
GGTGGTGTGATCGCTGCCCCTATTGCTGCTCGCTTAGTTGGAAAACTACCAGCGCGACAATTGGGAATTGTTGTTGCGTTGGCGATTATTGCGCTCAATGCTGTTCAAATCATGCGCGCTTGATTTAAAATCTAAAAGAAATAAATTTCAGCGTGTGCCATTAGTTCGTCCCAACTAATGCCTTTTCGCCTTGGTTTAGATAGCGGCTCTCCTGCTGCAATCTCTGCAGCATTGATTGCTTCCCATTCCTTTTGTGTGACTACTTTTTTGTCCTTAAGTAACTCTGCAATGTCGCTCTTGTTTTTTGGCTCACTTAAATCTTGATTTAGTAGTTCTATAACTGCTGCTGCATCAGATTTGTTGGTGCCAATCACTCCTGATGGCCCACGCTTTGCCCAACCAACGACATACATATTCCCATTGACTCGGCCATCGCTATTTACTACCTTGCCATTTTCAAATGGAATTCCAGGTATATCTATTGCGTTATAGCCAATTGCTGTAACCACTAGGCCAGATTTAATTGTGACCTCACCATTTGGTGTTGAAAAAACAACACCTTCAACTTGATTACTGCCTTGAATCTCTTTTGGTGTGTGAAAGAACAAGAATTCTATTGTCCGATCATGCTCAGTTTTTTGATTTTGAGCAATGTGTAACATCGCATCTAGATTACTCTTTACATCTTTTTCAGGAGAATCTCCAACTCTGGCGATAGCCGCATTGATTTCATCTTCCTTGATAATGACATTTGTGTGCTCTAACTTTGGAAGATCACGAAGTTCTGGAGAAGTAAAAGCGGCATGCTCAGCGCCTCGACGAATAGCGATATACACCTTTCGAATCGCACTCTTCTTAAATGCTTCGATCGCATGATCTGCAGTATCGGTTGGATCTAACTCTTTTGGTTCTAATGCCAACATTCTTGCCACATCCATTGCCACATTGCCCCCACCGATTACAACTGCAGTACCGGAATCCATAGGTACATCAACGCCAGAAAATTCTGGGTGTGCGTTATACCAAGGAACAAAACTTGCAGCCGATAGAGACCCTCGTAGATTTTCACCTACAATTCCTAAGTTTTTACCTAGAGATGTGCCCGTTGCAATAATTACTGCGTCATATCTATCTTGTAACTGCTCTACTGAAAGATCTTTACCGATTTCAATGTTTGCAAAGAGACGAAAGTTTTCTCCCGTAGCTATTTTTTCAAATACCTTAGAAACCGTCTTAATCTTTGGATGATCTGGTGCAACACCGCTTCGCACTAGGCCCCATGGTGTTGGTAGGCGTTCAAACATATCAATAGCAAAACTGCGGTTATTATTTGCAGAGTTATTAAGTGCTTGTGCAGCGAAGTAACCTGCAGGGCCTGCGCCAACAATTGCTACTTTATAAGTTGGCAACTTTTCCTCACTTTACGGTAAAGATGTATAACTGAGCGGAGACGAGGAGATTTGAACTCCTGAAGGCTTTAACACCTTACCTCGTTAGCAGTGAGGCGCACTCGACCGGGCTATGCGACGTCTCCAAGTGGTAGCCCTAGTTTACCTGTAAATCGCTTGAGGTGAACACACCCATGTTTAGGTCATATTCGTCCTGAGTTGCTACGCTTTAAAAACCTTTTCTTAAACGTAAGTTTTGGTGATTTCTTAGAAGGGTCTAACGACTCAGAATTCGGAGCCAATATGAAAAAAATCGCAATCATTGTTTCCCTGCTTTTACTCGGGACGCCACTTTCTGGTGCCCATGCTGCACAAGCGGTTAAATCTGGAGCTACCTGCAAAACTGTAGGTTCAAAGACGACTGTTGCGCCAACTACTTGGTCCAATAAATCTGTTGTCTACACTTGTGCTCTTGTAAAAGGTAAAAAGATTTATGGTCCTGGTGTAGCTGTCTATAAAATCAGTTCCTTACTAACGGTTTCACAGCAATGGGAAGGAAACAAAGTCACACTGACTCTCATTGATTCAAAAGGAAATAACTGTGATCTTCAAGTTAATCAGGTAGTAGGCACTGAGTGTTTCCATTTTTATATGGGTTGGAGAACTAATTTCAATGATGCGGAACGAACTGTAGAGTACTTAGAAGGTAAGACCGTTATCTCTGGGATGAAAATAGGTGACTCTGGAGTTTTTGAGTTGAAATATCAGGATGAAAGCGATCCAAAATTCAAAACTCCACTAATTGTCAAGGAGTTTTCGTTTAGCTACGGATATTAAAAGGTAGGTTTAATCTAAAGTTAAGGCCCTGGTGCATTTTATACCGGGGCCTTAACGCTTTTTAATGTAAGCAAATTTTAATTACTCATGTGATTCCAGCATTTTCATAATTAACAAATGGTTGTAATCCTTCGGCAGGATTTGAAGGAAAGAAATCGGTGATTGTACCGGTATCGTGCCAACCAAATAGTTCGTGATACATGTAACCGGTGCGCAAAGAATTCATGCGCAAGGGTCGCAGAGATCTGAATAAATTAGAATCTCTTTAAGTGCGGAGACGAGGAGATTTGAACTGCTGAAGGCTTTAACCCCTTACCTCGTTAGCAGTGAGGCGCACTTGACCGGGCTATGCGACCTCTCCAAGTACAGGGTTAATTTCACCTAATTATTTTGAGGGAAACCCAAGTTAATTCCACCATGGCTTGGATCTAACCAACGGCTTGTAACAACCTTTCCGCGTGTAAAGAAGTGGACTCCTTCAGTACCGTGGGCATGGGTGTCACCAAACAAAGAAGATTTCCAACCTCCAAAAGAGTAATAGGCGGTAGGTACTGGGATTGGAACATTGACACCAATCATTCCCACTTGAATTTCATTTTGGAACTTACGTGCTGCACCGCCGTCGTTGGTAAATATTGCCGTTCCATTTCCATATGGGTGAGCATTAATTAATGAAACACCTTCGTTGTAGGTCTTAACTCTAACAACACTTAATACCGGTCCAAAGATTTCTTCCTTGTAAATACTCATCTGTGGGCTTACTCCGTCAAATAGCGTCGGTCCGAGCCAAAAGCCATTTGATGCCCCATTGACTTTTGGATTACGACCATCGACAACTAATTTCGCACCTTCATTGACTCCTGCATCAACAAATGATGCAACTTTGTCACGATGGACTCTAGTTACTAGAGGGCCCATGTCGCTTCCTTTAGTTCCATCACCTGTATTGAGTTTTAACATTCTCTCTTTAATTTTCTCAATAAGCGCATCAGCAATTGGCTCAACGGCTACCAACACAGAAATGGCCATGCATCGCTCACCTGCTGAACCAAATCCTGCATTCACCGCTGCATCTGCAGCTAAATCTAGATTCGCATCTGGAAGCACCAGCATGTGGTTTTTCGCTCCACCTAAAGCTTGAATGCGTTTTCCTTGTGCTGTCCCTTTTTCGTAAATGTATTTAGCTACCGGTGTTGAACCTACAAAAGATAAAGATTTCACATCAGGGTGCTCAATTAAACGATCGACTGCAACTTTATCTCCGTGCACAACGTTAAACACTCCATCTGGCAAACCCGCATCTTTCCACATCTGCGCAATTAAGTTGATTGCAGATGGATCCTTTTCTGATGGTTTAATAATTACAGCATTTCCTGCAGCAATTGCTACTGGGAAAAACCACATCGGAACCATCGCTGGAAAATTAAAAGGAGAAATAATCGCAACCACTCCAAGTGGTTGACGGATTGAATAGACATCTACATCGGTAGATGCGCCTTCCGTGTACCCACCCTTAAGAAGGTGTGCGATACCGCATGCAAACTCTACGACTTCTTGCCCGCGAGTAACTTCACCTAGCGCATCCGACAAAACTTTTCCATGCTCAGCTGTAATCAATGCTGCCACTTCTTCTTTGCGGGCATTTAGTATCTCTCGAAAAGCAAAAAGGATTTGAGTTCGCTTAGCTAATGAAGTTGAGCGCCATTCTTCAAATGCTTTTTGAGCCGATGCAACTACTTCGTCGACAACGGCATTTGATGCAAAATCCACATGGCCAGTCACTTCACCAGTGGCAGGGTTAAAGACTTCACCAGATCTCTCTGCTTTCCCATCCCATGATTTTCCATTCACAAAGTGTGTGATTCTCACGCATCAGCTCCTGTGTAGTGATGTGAAATAGTTGCAAAGGCTTGATCCAAAACAGCAACACCTTCTAGTACCTCTTCTTTAGAAACATTACATGGAGGAACCACGTGCATGCGATTGAAGTTTGTAAATGGGAAAACACCTAGTTTTGTAGTAGCTGCTACTAATTCCTTCATTGCAGGGCTAGTTGCACCGTAAGGTGCAAGGGGCTCCCGCGTTTTGCGATCACTCACTAAATCCAAAGCCCAGAAAACACCCAACCCACGAACTTCTCCAATTACTTTATGTTTCTGTGCTAATTCACGCAGCGCTGGTCCAATAACTTTTTCGCCAATCTCTGCCGCATTTTCCACTATTTTTTCATCTGCCATCACTTTAAGAGTAGCGACAGCGGCAGCGCATGCGATTGGATGGCCTGAGTACGTTAAGCCACCAGGGAAAACTTTTTGATCAAAAGTAGCAGCGATTGCATCTGAAATTATTACGCCACCCAATGGCACGTAACCTGAATTTACGCCCTTTGCAAAAACGATTAAATCTGGTGATACGGTTGAATGTTTGTATGCAAACCATTTTCCAGTTCTGCCAAATCCAGACATAACTTCATCTGCGATCCAAATGATTCCATACTTATCGCACAAAGCACGAACACCTTCTAAATAACCCTTTGGCGGGGCCAGGATTCCTGCTGTTCCAACAACTGATTCAATCAAAATAGCAGCGACAGTATTTGGGCCTTCGAATTTAATTACATCTTCCAAATGCTTGAGTGCGCGAGCGCATTCTTGTTCTTCACTCTCTGCCCAAAACGCTGTGCGATAAAGGAATGGTCCGAAGAAATGAACGTGCCCGTATGCAAACTCATTTGGCCAACGTCGAGGATCACCCGTTGCCGAAATCGCTGATGTTGTATTGCCATGATAGGAGCGATAGAAAGACAAAACTTTATGACGATGTGTGTGGATTCGTGCCATGCGGATCGCATTTTCAACACCATCTGCTCCACCATTTGTAAAGAAAACTTTATTTAAATGTGGTTCGGTTCTATCAGTAATCAATTTAGCGGCGTTACTGCGCGCCTCGTTAGCATGTTGTGGCGCCACTGTTGCTAATAACTCTGCTTGTTCTTGGATAGCTTTGACTACCTTTGGGTGCTGAAAACCAATGTTTGTAAAAACAAGTTGTGATGAAAAATCTAGGAACTTATTCCCGTCAAAATCCCAGAAATATGATCCTTTGCCAGTTTGTACGGGTAATGGAGAAATGAGGCCTTGCGCAGACCAGGAGTGAAATATATGGGCTCGGTCTAGGTTGAAAACTTCTTGACCTCGGGCGTGATCTGGTTGGTTCATCCCCCTATCCAACCATTTTTATCGAAGTAAAGTAAGTCGTTGGTAGTAAGCACTACTGCTTGTACTCTCTGCATGTGAATGAAAGTCAAAAAGCGCCAAGCAAAAACCCTGAACGGGCCCATGATGTGCCCCCTTCAGAAATCTTTGCCGAGTTTATGAAATCGGGATGGATACCAACGCCTCTAACTGGAATTATTCAAGATGAAGTAATTGAGTACTGCAACATCAGGCGAGCTCAACTTTCAAATGCTTTTATAGGTACACGTTTAGTAATCCCAAGCGGTTCCGCCAAACAGCGAAGTAATGACACTGATTATCTTTATCGGCCTCATTCTGCTTTTGCTTATTACACAGGTGTTCAAGGTGTTGAGGCTCAGCCTGACTCCGTGCTTGTATTGGAGCCAAGTGATGATGGACATGAGCCCATCTTGTTTATTAATCCCAGGTCAACAAGAGAAAGTGAAGCGTTCTACCAAGATGCTAAAAACGGTGAACTTTGGGTTGGCCGTCGCTTCACATCTGATGAAGCTTCAGAAAGATATGGAATTGAAGTTCGCGAGGTCAAGGATTTACCTAAATTTCTAAAGGGTAAGCCAGCCGCGGCTTTACATGGTTATGACACAATTGTGGATTCTGTAGTTAAACAACATGGGCGCTCTGAAGAGTTAGTTAACTTTGTATCAGCTGCGCGGCTTATTAAAGATGAATATGAAATTGCACAAATGCAGTTGGCTGTTAATGCAACTCACCGTGGTTTCAATGATGTTATTTGCGCACTCCCAGCGGCGACTAATACTCCGCGAGGTGAGCGTGTAGTTGAATCAGCATTTCATGGTCGAGCTAGAATCGAAGGAAATGACTGTGGTTACAACACAATTGCTGCCTCTGGATCACATGCATGTATCTTGCATTGGAATAGAAATGATGGCGATATAAATCCAGGTGAACTTCTCTTACTTGATGCCGGAATAGAGCTTGATTCCTACTACACCGCCGACATAACCAGAACTCTTCCAATTACTGGCAAATTTACGCCGGCACAAAGATCTCTTTACATGCTGGTTTATGAGGCTCAAAAAGCTGGAATTGCTGCAGTAAAAGCAGGTGTCCCATTTTTAGCAATTAATCAGGCAAGTCACGCCGTTTTGGCGCAAGGATTAATCGATTTAGGTATTTTGAATATGAGCATCGAAGAAATTATGGACTCTAAATTTGGATTGCATAAAAGATGGACACTGCATGGCGTCAGTCATATGTTGGGGATGGATGTTCATGACTGTGCCCAGGCTAGAGATGATCAATACCGTAACACTCTTTTGCAGGCTGGAATGTGTTTAACTGTTGAACCGGGCTTATATATTCAACCTGATGATGAACTATTTCCTCCTGAATACAGAGGTATTGGAATACGAATAGAAGACGATGTGGTTGTAACTGAAGATGGCTGTATTAATTTAAGTGAAAGCATTCCACATCATCCAGATGAGATCGAAGCTTGGATAAAAGCAGTCCAACAGGCACGATAAGGTTGGATGATGAGCCCATCACTAATCCATGCGCGCGGGTTAACTAAGAAGTTCGGTGATTTCACTGCCGTTAATGGCATTGATTTCGACGTTATGAAAGGTGAATCGTTCGGCCTACTAGGACCTAACGGGGCTGGAAAATCAACTGCGATGCGGATGATTGGTGCCACCTCACAGCGCACATCTGGTGATCTCACGATTCTTGGTAAAGATCCAGATAAATTTGGTCCACAAATTCGCGCCCACCTTGGTGTTGTTCCACAGCAAGATAATTTAGATACTCATTTAAGTGTTGTTGACAATCTTTATATTTACGGACGTTACTTCGGGTTGAGTCGTAAATTCCTAAAAGGTAAAATCGAGGAACTCCTGAGCTTTGCTCAACTTGAAGAGAAGCGAAATGCCAAAGTTGAATCTTTAAGCGGTGGAATGAAGCGCCGTTTAACTATTGCACGCGCACTTGTGAGCGAACCTGAAATTTTGATGCTTGATGAACCCACCACTGGGTTAGATCCACAAGCGCGACATATTTTATGGGATCGCCTCTTTAGGCTAAAAGAGGATGGCGTGACGCTGCTGATTACAACTCACTTTATGGATGAGGCAGAGCAACTATGTGATCGCCTGGTTGTTATGGATAAAGGCGCAATTATGGCCGAGGGAAGTCCGGCGCAACTTATTAAGGATTACTCAATAAAAGAAGTTCTTGAACTTCGTTTTGGATCAGAGCGAAATGCGCACATGGCAGATGATTTACGTCAACTCTGTGATCGTATTGAAGAGTTGCCGGATCGCATCTTGATGTATACCGAAGATGGTGAAGAGTTACTCGAACGTGTTTATAAAAAAGGTTTCCACCCAAAAACTTCACTCGTCCGCCGCAGTTCACTCGAGGATGTATTCCTACGCTTGACCGGAAGAACGCTGATCGATTAATGAGCTCTCTTCAAACTAGACAGGGTTCACTAAAGATCGTCGATGCAGCACGAGTAGCAGCGCGTGGTGCTCTCTTTGTTACTGAAGCTCGTCTGCGTGCAATGGTCAAGTGGGTTTGGTTAATAATCTCTATTGCGATCGCTAACCCCGTTCTATATCTAATTTCAATTGGCCTCGGCCTCGGTTCATACATCGATCAGAACACGGGTACAATGGGCGTAGATGGGGTCTCATACCTAACTTTTCTAGCACCGGCGCTGCTAGCAACTGCTGCAATTCAGGGAGCGATGGATGAGAGCGTCTATCCAACTCTTGAGGGGTTTAAGTGGAACAAAACTTTCTTCTCAATGAATGCAACTCCACTAAGTGGAAATCAAATTGCAATGGGCGTTTTCTTTAACAGCCTAATACGAACCATCTTTACTGCAATTCTATATTGGTTGGTTATGCTCACATTTGGAGTACTTGATTCTCCGCGCGCGTGGTTAGCCATCTTTACAGCAGTTATGGCAGGGGCAGCTTTTGGTGCTTTAATGCAAGCGTTGGCGGGCTTTCTTGAAAATGAGAATGTCTTCTTCACTATCGTTGAGCGATTCATCATTATGCCGCTCTTCTTATTCTCGGGCACTTTCTATCCGCTTACAAATATGCCGATTTTTCTTCAATGGATCGGTTGGATTTCACCACTTTGGCACGCAACTGAACTAGGCCGTTGGTTAACCTATGGGTCTGAGATTTCTGGGCCTATGCTCTTGCTGCACTTTATATTCTTAAACTCAATTCTTATCTTTGGATTAATCGCATCGCGCCGAATCTTTACAAAAAGGTTGGGCAAGTAATGATTATTTTAACCGCGGTCGCTATCGCTGAAGCGCGCATGGGTAAACCTGGCGAAAAGTACTATTCGGGACGGTCGAGAGCGATTATGGAGCGCGCCTACATCACCTTTAAATCATCAACCTGGTTAATTGTTATCTCCGGTTTTGTTGAGCCAGTGTTGTTCCTTCTTTCATTTGGTTATGGGTTAAAAGATTTAGTCGGAGATATGACCGTTGCGGGACAACCAGTGGGTTATGTTGCATTTATTGCGCCAGCGCTTTTGGCAACGAGTGCAATGAATGGTGCAATTTATGACTCCACCATGAATGTCTTCTTCAAAATGAATCACGACCGCGTTTATCACGGAATGCTTGCTACCTCACTTGGCCCGATGGATGTTGCACTCGGTGAAATTAGTTGGGCATTGCTCCGCGGTTTCTCTTACGCCATTGGTTTTATGGCTGTTGTTGTCCCACTTGGACTTGTCCCGAGCGCTTGGGGTATCTTGGCAATTCCTGCAGCAGTTTTAATTGCCTTTGGTTTTGCATCCTTTGGAATGGCGGTGACTTCATATATGAAGTCATTCCAACAACTTGAAGTGATTAATATTTTCTTACTTCCAATGTTTTTGTTTTCGGGTTCTTTCTATCCGCTTTCTGTCTTCCCTGAATGGCTGCAGACGGTAATTCGACTCTTTCCGTTGGCGCACGCAATTGATTTAGTTCGCGGACTGACGCTAGGCAATGTTTCGTGGGCGCTCCTAGAACACGTGGCTTATTTCGTTGTGATGATTGTTATTGGATTGTTCTTTACAACTAGGCGCTTCAACGCACTATTTATGCGTTAGAAAGCCAACTGCAAACCAAGATAAGCCGCGGCTAAACCAAAGCCGAGTGACATTACAAGGTTGATTATGATCTCTTTATAACGCTTTAGCTCAAAGCCAAGATAGATATCAAGCATAAATGTTGACCATGTTGTAAATGCTCCCGCAAATCCAATAGCTAGCAAATCTTGAACTTTTTCACTTCTACCAAAAGTTAATCCTAACAAAAATGATCCAAGAATGTTAACTACAAAAATTCCATAGGGCTTAGTTGTGTATCTGCGAATATATTGATCTATTGCAAACCGAGCGGGGGCACCGACTGCAGCGCCAAGAATTATTAATGTTACCCTCATTTTCGTCCCGGAATTACTTTACGTGCAAAAGGAAGAATTAAAATGATAACAAAGAGTGAAAAGAAAATATTTTGTAATAAAAACTCCATTCCACCTTCACGGGGTTCTATTGATTGCGTAGTTACCGCTGAAAAAGTGGTTAGCCCTGCACAAAAACCTGGAAGCAATAGAAGACGCAACTGTGTAATGCCGCGACGCTCCATCCATACAAGTAAAATCGCTGCTAACCCAACTCCAAAAATATTCGCAACAAGCGTGCCTGTGCGATCATTCGGAAAGATTTCACCAAGCGCGAACCGAGTTAAAGTTCCCGCAACACCGCCAATTGATACAAGAGCTAAAGAGTTCATGAGTTTGGCTGGTTCGGAACTAACTATTTAAACGCTTTATGGGGGATTTACCAATTTGTGAAAGCACGCTTGTCACCATACTAATGATGATGCTGGCAAAAACTGCAGACCAAAAACCATTTACTTCAAACTTCTCACTCCACTCTGAAACCAGCATGAGAATTGCCGCATTGACAATGATTAGAAATGAGCCCAAAGTTAGAATCACTGCGGGAAGTGTGAGCAGTTTAAGTAAAGATCCTAAAGTCGCATTTAGTAATCCAAAAAGAAGAGCAACCCATAGATAAGTTCCAGGGCCACCTGTGACATCAATTCCTGGAATTAACGCAGTAGCAACCCAAAACGAAATAGCTAATGCAGCCCAGCGAATTAACAATCTCATATTGAGATTATAGGCCCTCGCGCTTTCGGATCTTGGTGCCTAACCAGCGAACTGGATCGTACTTAATGTCGGCAACGCGCTCTTTCATAGGGATGATTGCATTGTCCGTGATCTTGATGTGTTCTGGGCAAACTTCAGTGCAACATTTGGTGATGTTACACATTCCAAGCCCATGTTCTTCTTGCGCTGTTTGTTTGCGATTCTTCAACATATCAAGCGGGTGCATATCCAACTCTGCGATTCGAATAAAGAAGCGCGGCCCGGCAAATGACTTCTTATTCTCTTCGTGATCTCTGACCACGTGACAAACATCTTGGCAAAGGAAACATTCAATACATTTACGGAACTCTTGAGATCTCTCGACATCAATTTGCTCCATGCGAGCGTCACCTGGAGCAAGGTTTTTTGGATGTTCATAAGCTGGAACTTCCATTGCCTTCTTATAGTTATAAGAAACATCAGTTACTAAATCTTTAATAATTGGGAATGCACGAAGTGGGGTAACTGTGATCGTCTCATCATCGCCAAATGATGCAACCTGTGTCATGCATGCAAGTCGTGGCTTTCCGTTAATTTCCATTGAACAAGATCCACACTTGCCGGCCTTACAGTTCCAGCGAACAGCTAGGTCGCCCATCTGTGTGGCCTGTACGCGATGAATTACATCAAGGACAACTTCGCCCTCGTTGGCCTCAACTGTTACATCCTTGAGTCCGCCATCTTTTGAGTCCCCACGCCAGATTCGAAGCTTCACATTACGTGCCATTACTTGGTCCCGCCTTTCGAAGTTTCCTCTGGTGTCATGTACTTCTCCAACTCATGAATATCAAAAAGGTCGAATAGTTCTTGCGGGTAGGTTGGCAACGCCTGCTCGCGGATACTTACTTTCTCTCCATCAAATGATGAGATCAAATTGATTTGGCGCCATTTTGTTTCCATATGTGGGAAGTCATCACGAGTATGTCCTCCACGTGATTCTTCTCTTGTGATCGCAGACTTTGCAGTGCTTTCAGCAACTAACAACATGTTGTCTAAATCAAATGCAAGGTGGAAGCCAGGATTAAATACTCGACCCCCCGCAACGGCAACATTTGCACTGCGCTTTCTAATCTCTGCAATTTTAACAATTGCATCTTTAAGTTCAGATCCTGTTCGAATAATCCCAACTAGGTTATGAGTAATTTCCTGCAGCTCTGCATGCAGTGAATAACTATTCTCGCCACCTTGACGGTCAAACGGTGCTTGAATCTTTGCTTTGGCTTTTGCAATCGCTGCATCACTAACTGGATTTGCTCCGTTGTTCTTTAGGTATTCAATAGCGCCCATTCCAGCGCGACGTCCAAATACCAAAAGATCTGTTAAAGAGTTACCACCAAGGCGGTTTGATCCATGCATTCCACCAGCAACTTCGCCAGCTGCAAACAATCCAGGAACACCAACTGCTGCAGCGTTATCTGGCTCAACTTCAACGCCACCCATTACATAGTGACAAGTTGGGCCAACTTCCATCGCCTCTTTAGTGATGTCGACACCAGCAAGTTCATAGAATTGATGCCACATTGATGGAAGACGTTTTTTAATTACCTCTGCTGGAATTCGCTTGGATACATCTAAGAAAACTCCGCCGTGCTCAGTACCGCGACCAGATTTAACCTCAGTATTAATTGCGCGGGCAACCTCATCCCGAGGTAACAACTCTGGTGGGCGACGGTTATTGTCCTGATCTTCATACCAACGATCTGCTTCTGCTTCATTGTCTGCATATTTATCTTTGAAAACATCTGGAATATATTTGAACATAAAACGCTCGCCAAGGTTATTAGTAAGTACTCCGCCTTCACCGCGAACTGATTCTGTTACAAGAATTCCGCGGACCGATGGAGGCCAAACCATTCCGGTTGGATGGAACTGCAAGAACTCCATATCAACTAAGTTGGCACCAGCCTTTAGAGCTAATGCATGACCGTCGCCTGTTCCTTCCCAACTATTGGAAGTAATCTTGAAAGTTTTTCCAACACCGCCGGTTGCAATTACAACTGCTGGTGCTTCAAAAAGAACTTCTTCACCTGATTCGCGCCAGTAGCCGTAGGCACCAGAAATCTTTCCATTCTCTTTCAGAATGTCAGTGATTGTTAGTTCTGCGAAAACCTTAATTCCACTTTCCATATCACCGGTTTCGCGGCCATCTTTTTGTTGCAACTGAACAATCT
>CAIUSQ010000151.1 GCA_903901905.1 uncultured Actinomycetes bacterium | reverse complement strand
TGGCCGTTTTGACAATGCAGGAGTCTGAAGTAAACGTGAATACTAATCCATGTCCTCGAGTTAGTTGACTTATTGAGATTACTGACTTTGGTAACTTCGGGGCATAATAGGCTTCGATGTCTCTACCTAGATAAGTCATCGTACCTTTTGCAATAATTGAGCCAACAATGACTCCCCCTGCCCCGATTACGTCGCCATCACAAGGCTCTACGGCATTCAATAACCACTTTGACGCTTGGTTCAGCATCGTCGCTGTGGCTCCTGTGTCGAGTAACTTATCATTCGAAATACTCTCACCTTGGCCCAGTCCACAGAAGATTGTAGTAAAGCAACCTCTTGGTGTCATTTCATCTAGCCTCCTCTCAGTATGATTGGCGGAGTGGACCTGACGCTTGTCAGAATTGCGGCTCCTGTCATAGTCATCCTGCTCGTAGGAATCACGCTGATCGTAGTCTCTATTGGGATCTCTCCGTTTGTCATAGAATCTCCGGCTACGATTTCCGTTACCAATGTTGTTACCATTGTTGTTACCATTCTTCTTTTGGAACTTTCCGAACTTCTTGTTGACTTTGAAATTCTTCTTTTTCTGGAACTTCCACTTCTTCTTTCCTTTTTCACCCGAATCCTTATCACCTTCAGCTCTCTCTTTAGAAAGTTTCGACTTGCCGTCATTCTCTGCTATCATCGCAGTTGCTGTCGGTGTTACATTTGATGGGGGTACTTTTGATTCTCGGCTACTCACATAGATGGTTAACTTCTTATAAAATGTTGCAAATGGAATATCGAACCTATCAAGATCCATCACTTCCTCCCGCATGAAATCCACTATCAGACTTCTAAATCTGGGTACGGCCATTATCGCTGCAAAAGCCATAGCCGTCTTCGTTGCTTCAGTTAACTGATGCGGACAAGGTGCTCCTGCTGCTAAAACTGCAGCAGCTGGTCTCTCAAACCTATCTGTCCCTGCAAGCAAGTTGTAGCATCTCTGTACCCAGAAAACAACATCATCTACTTCACTTGGAGTTTGAAAAAGTTGTTCATACAAATCATAAAGTCCAGAAAATGTATTACCCTCAAAATGGTCAATTAAAGACTGCCAAAGTCCCTGAATGTTTGAAGTTTCGAAGAATGAGTCCCCAATCACTGATGCAGCTCTGGAATTTGGTTCAATTAACTTCGATACCGCTCCGAACACTTTCTGTTCTTGAGTCCTGAGCTCTTCAGCTTTCTTACTTCGCTTCCTCCGATTCGCAACATTGTTATCTGGATAAATGTATGCGTCTGGTTCCAATTCTTCGGTCAAAACCTTAACATCTACCCCCATCTGCCTTACTTCAGCGAAAACATTCCTCTTCCACTCATGCCATCGACTCTTGTCCGAGAGCGATGTCTCCTCGAAAACGATAATCAATTGGCATTGCCTGATTGGCTCCTAGTTGGGTGGCACCATGTTGAGCATTTCCTAGCTCATTAGATACTGAGATACTTAAGGTGGAAGACATATTGACAAGGGGTTATTCGATTAGATATTACACCGAAAATTGTGAGATAAAGTAAAAACAAAATAAAATACACGACGACACTTTTGTCTCACTTTTACCGCGCGTCGGTTGATTTGCACACAGTACGCACGGACTCGTTTTGTTTGCTAAATACCGGTAAACTATCACACCATATTAACTACTCAATAAGAGTGGTGTGACTTAACAGTTTCACGGTAGCTTGACACTCCCCCACAAATGTATAGTCGCTACTAGATGTTTGTCACTACGAAACTAATAACTACTTACAATACTATACAAAATTAAGTCAAGTAAAAAAAAAATCCAGAAGCTCACGGGGATCCTTTCATTGATCATTTAACGTCGCAAAACCTTTTATAGGCTCACCTAGTATCATACTAGCGTGTGGGACTCGAGATTCTCTGATACCCACTAAAACCCGTGCTGGACGTTGCTTCTTTCTAAAACTGCTCCCCCATTCACCTTTGCCGCCTATTATTCTTCATGAATACGGCTTTGGTTATCATGTACATAGGAAGTAAGTGTTCAAATACTAATGCTGTTACTGCTTTCGTGAATACATCTGCCAGCTGCTCCTCTGACTTGATCCATTCGAACACTATCGTCTTCTCTTCCACAGCTTTTCGAATCCACTTCAGATCTCTGTCTATGTGCTTCATTTTAGTCATACTCACTGGATTCTGTGACCACGATATAGCTGCTTTGTTGTCTTCATAGATCACTACTGGCTCAAGTAACTCTGACCTCCTCCTTGTACATATCTGCATTTCCCTGGTTTCCGCACCGATGCTTTCCAGAAACTTCTTTAAAAATATAGCGTGCTGACATGCTTTATGAGCTGCGTGTACACTCAAAATCTCTGCTTCGCATGTTGACAAGGGGATTGCATCGCTCATTTTACACTTCCATGATATAGGACCTCCGGCTAGGATAAACATATAGCCCATATAAGCGCGCCTGGTCTCATCTGATCCAAAATCCGCATCTGCATACGCGTAAGGAAATCTGTTGCCATCATGGTAGTATGCAATACCTAGGTCAGCTTTGTTAGATAGGTAAGCTAATACGTGCTGTGCTGCTTTATAATGGGCCCTGCCTGGATTCTTCATTGACCGCGATAGTACACATAAGGCAAAACTGAGTTCTACCCTGCATGTCGTTACTAGAAATATTAAGACTCCTACTATGTGTCTGTACTTAGATTGCATCGCGATATCGTCTTCATCTACAGGTTCTTTCAATTGATCAGACTCCGCTAACCGTAAATTTGGCTCCATTGGGGTTCTGTGGGCGACTGCATCCTGACCATAATTATCCCATGACTCAACTAGCAGTTCATTGACTATCTTCGATGCGTTGATCTGGACTGACTTGAAATCATCTCCCCATACTAATTGTATCCCCAACAGTTGACTTGGAGCCATGTGAATATTCGTTGGAACTCCCATAACCTTCAATTTGAACAGGGATCGCAGGTAGGCTAATAATTCTGCTAATAGATCTTTACTGGAAGCACTGCATAATATGTCATCTACGTATAACAATAGCAGGGTAATTTTCCCATCACGTACCCTCATGTAGACACAAGCATCCTCGTCGATACGCATGAAACCTGCTTCCTCCAACTTCTGGTGAATCAAATGATTCCAATTCCGGCCTGACTGCTTTAGCCCATATAAACTCTTCAACAGTCGTAAAAAGTAACCATCTGGAACATCCATGCCTGGCGGGGGACGCATATAGATCACTAAACCTTCATCGATTAGCGCGTATAGATAGGCCATGTTGATGTCCAATTGTAAAGGTACTAAGCCAAATTTGACTGTCAATGCTAAGAATAAACGCACTGAATCCCATGATACTGTAGGGCTAAAGGTCTCTGAGAAATCGACTCCCTCTCTCTGCCTGTTCCCACATATGACTAGACGGGCTTTATATCTGATAAGACGACCCATATCATCTGTCTTTACGTCGTAGACCCATTTACATGGCAATGCAATAGCTCCGAGTGGCATTGGCTCTATGATCCAACATTCTGCCTCTTGTAAACCTTTCAACTCAGACGTCATGGCTGCTAACCAATGTTCAGCGTCTTCACAAGCTATTGCCTGGGCGTATCTCTTTGGGATATAGTAGGATAAGACTTCACCATCGACTTGGTGAGACTCGACAAGTGTTAATTTAGATAAATGAAAGTTGATTGGTGGCTTACTTGATAACCGAGTGCTTTTCCTCGTATCTTTTGGTAGGTACATGGGCTGAGGACTAGGCCCTTTTAGTCGCTTATTCACCCGCTGACTCAGTCGCTCATGCTCCGACTGACTGTTAGGTGGTTGGTAGGGTGCTGTAGAGTCATCAGTTCTAACAGCATTAGTACACCCAGTTGGTTGATCAGACACAACGGTGACTATCCTCTCCGGTTGATGTTCACCGGTTGCAGGTCGTACCGGTAACCCTGACTGCAGCAAATGGGCTGGGAATGGCCCTGTTAAGACAGCTGCGTCTAATGCGAAGATTGTATCCCATTCGCTCCCCCCTACCAACATGCGATCTACGACAACGAAGCTACCATGGCGTAGACGTTGCAAACGTACTTTCACTACCCTGTACTTTAAACCATTCTCGTCGTCGATGTGCTCAGTTCCAACTAAGTACATAAAGTCTGTCAGCTCATACGCTCTTTTGAAAGGAAAGTGTTGTGTTGTCCCATGCAGTCCGCTGCTGTCACTCCGTGTTGCAGCTTCGTCGATAGTAACATTCGAGCTCTCAAATAGTCGGTTGAATTCGGGTACAAACACTGTATACGTACTGTCAGATATTCCGACTAACACTCCTTCACAGGCGCGTGGACCCCAATCTTTTCTCAATTCATTTGGTGGCTTTAGGACATACGCTACAGAGAAGGGGATTTTGAATCTCGTATAGTCAGCTACCACTCCGAAGAACTTGCTTACGGCATCCTCCTGCCATTTGTTTCGATACTTGTAGGGAGTTCTGCTTAACACGTACACTGCCATTCGAGCTGAAAACTCCCAATACTCCTGGGGCATGGACTTCTCTATCAGGAAAGCTTTACCCATTTCTTTAATCTTTAGGATTGCCCTCTCTACTGGTCCATTCGAAACGCTGTGGTAAGGTGCACTGTATCGTTGCACTATCCCGCTCTTCCAGCTCAGCAGTTTGATCTTTTTGTCGGCGAACTCTCCGTTGTCTGACTGTAAGAATATGAACTCTTTCGTCTTGTCAAATCTTGGAGATATTAGGTACTCTGCTACGAACAATTGTAGTACCTTGGCTACTTCGATGCCTTCTTTTGACCTCATGTAATAACTAATAATAAGTCGTGCCGCCGAATCTACGAATACTGCCATATATACATTCTTTCGTATTAAACTCTCGACGAATGGTCCGGATAAGTCGACATACCACATCTTGCCTATCTCGAATCGTGATTTATCGACTAATGACCTAATCTGCGTACTCTTCATCTTCGCCTGTACACATACTGAGCATTTGCAATATTGGTCTGCGATTGCCGATCTACTAAGTCCGAAACCTCTTTTTACATATTCGTCTCTACTCGCCATAAACTTAAGCATATCCATACTTCGATGTCCGAAACGCTTATGGTACAATATGTCTAATGGTAGACTCTCTACCGCTGCTAACTCTACATTTCCAAGTTGACACACTGGACTACTGTCTACAGCTGATAGTCATATGGGGGCGAATAGCTTGTCTTCTACAATGTAGAGTCCATCTTTCATAGTAGCTTCAGATACTTTCACTCCATTGGCCGTTTTGACATGCAGG